>JAAXQF010000130.1 GCA_012974435.1 Desulfuromonadales bacterium
ACACCTCGTGGTCGATCCCCTTTTCTTCAAGAAGCACATGCAGCGGTGCCGTTGCCTGCTCGGCGGCTTGCATATAATGATTGAAAAGATTCTGGTAAAAAGGGACACCTAGGATATCTGGAACCTTCTGGCGCACGTGCAAAAGGATTATCTTTGCATCAAAAAGAACCGCTATCTCTGCTGCTCTTTCCACAACCTGGATGGAGCGTGGAGACTCGTCTACTGCCGCTAAAATTCGTTTGACCTTATTGCTTTCCATACTCACCTCACATCTCACTGACCAAAGAGCAAGAGGACATCGCTTCCCTGGTACAAATGGTTTCGATCGTGTTGTCGAATGAATTATACCAGCTTAGTGTGGTGTGGTTAGTTTTGCCGAAGGATTTAAGGGGAAAATCTTTGGCGATTGGGGCCACTCAAAAGGTACACTCTTTATTAACTGCCCCCAGCTACCACAGTGTATACTCACTCAGCTCTGAAACCATACTCAAGGAGACAGACGTGTCATCATTCCGCCCTGCCCTCATCTCTCTGTTCATGGTCATTTGTCTCCTGGTTAACATTGGCCATGCCACTGATTTGCAACAAGCCCAGTCAACCATGGATCGTTACCTGACCGCGCAGAGCCATTGGCAAGATAATCTGGCCGCGTTGCTGATCAAAAACAAGCCGGAATTCACTACGACCGCCAACGCCCAACGCGACCACCAGCACGCCTTGATCGCACTTAAGCGTGCCCGCTTCAACTATCTCATCGCCCATCACCCAGAACGTCTTGATACCGGTGAGCTTGGACGTTTTTCCAACTTCACCTGGACCGAAACCGATACAGAATCTGCCAACGCGAGTGATGCAGGCTACAAAGCGCTTGAAGAGCAGGTCACTCGTAGCCGGGCTATCAACGACGGGCAACCGAACTGGGAAGCCTTTCGGCATTACTTCCGCACGGAGATTGCGCCGTCTGAAGAGTTTAAGCAGGAATTATCACGCTTTCAGGCGGAGCTGGAGGAGATTAAGCAGGATGGTGAGATGAAATAAAACGTAAGCCGGAATCGGGGACACCCATTTGGGACACTCATTTTTGGGTGTCCCAAATGGGTATAAATCAGGGGAGAACGCAGCGAAAATTACCTTCCAGCATGGTTTTGAGACAACCATTGCAAGAGGTGCAGGTTGATTTCTCGCTTGTCCCGCTTTGTAGCTTGTTCGGCAAATCCGGTTCGCGAATCAACGGACGACTAAGAGAAATATAATCGGCCTGATTGGTTCGCAGCAGTCCGGTTGCAACGTGCAGGCTACGGATGCCGCCGACAGCAATCACTGAACACTTGACCTGCTGCTTGATAGTGCGTGAAAGCACAGCGTTATAAGCCATTTCACTTCCCGATTCATGACTTAGCCGGATCGGAGTCTTGTCGCCGGAGGCCGGAGTTCCGGAACTGACTTCTATGCCGGTAATCCCGGCAGTATCCAGTAACTTTGCCACCGCAAGAGACTCGTCGATATCAAGTCCACCGGCCAGGTTGTCGCTGCCATTCAATTTGACCAGCAGCGGAAAATCGCTGCCGACGGTCTGCTGGACTGCGCTGACAATTTCAAGCAAGAAGCGGCTGCGACCGGCAAGGTTGCCGCCGTAACCATCCTGGCGCTGATTAGCCAACGGGGAGAGAAACTGATTGATCAGGTAGCCGTGCGCGGCATGTAATTGGACGGCATCGCAACCGGCCTGTTTGGCACGACCAGTAGCGGCTGCAAAGGCGGCAATTATTCTTTCAATATCAGCCAGGGTCATTTCTTGCGGCGTTTGGGAATACTGCTCTAGCTTGATCGCCGAGGGGGCCAACGGTTGCTGACCACAAACCCTTTTGTTCCCCTGCCCGCCAGAGTGTCCCAATTGCAGGCAGAAGAGGCCACCTTCCTGATGAACTGCGGCGGCTAACTTCTCCAACCCGGCAAGCTGTTCGTCTGAAGCTGCCCCCAGACCGGTCGCGATCAGCTTCCCCTCTTCCGAAACATAGGTAATCCCGCTGATCAGTAAACCACAACCACCGGCAGCCAATTGTCGATAGAGGTCGACCAGAGCTGCTGTGGGTTGGCCATCGGTGCTACACATTGCTTCCATAGTCGCGGAGCGGATTAAGCGGTTGCGCAGTTCCATTCCCTGCAAACGGTGCGGAGTAAACAAGTTGGTTTCAGGCTTTGTCATAGTCCTCTTCTCTTCTGTTATTTAAAATAGTTTGTCAGGTCCGGCCCCTAATTGGGGCCACTCAAAAGGGACACTCTCACGGGACACTCTTGTGTGAATGTCCCCAGCTCCTTGTCTAAACAATTATTGGGGTGGTCCCCGGAGATTCTACAACACCCAGTGTTTTTACGTAATTGTTAATTGGGGACACTCAAAAGGGACACTCAATATTGAGTGTTTGAATGCCCCTGTTCCCGTTATAATTTACTCTCGGATGGTAGACAGGTGTATTCTTACAAAAGGCAACAAATCTCAGCGGATTCCAAGCCAGAGTCGGTTTATGTCGACAACCCTCAAATTCCGGATGCAGCGAAAGTAGACTATGAATAAAATTATAGCGATTGGGCATCTCTCCGAAAATGTCGTAAAGCTCAGCATAAATGCTCCCCGCATAGCAAAAAAGCGAAAAGCAGGTCATTTTGTCATCGTTAAAATCGGTGATAAAGGGGAACGGATTCCACTGACCATCTCGTCTGCCGACCCGGAAGAAGGGACCATTACCCTGGTCGTGCAAAAAGTGGGTGTTACCAGCCATAAAATCGCCAACCTGAAGATTGGCGACTCAGTAACCGACGTCGTTGGTCCGCTCGGATTGGCGACCCATATCAAAAAGTTCGGGACGGTATTATGTGCTGGCGGCGGCGTCGGTACGGCGCCCCTTTTACCCATTGTCGAAGCATTGCATAAAGCAGGAAATCGCGTGCTTACGGTTTTAGCGGCAAGAAGCAAAGAGTTGATCATACTCGAAGAGGAGATAGGTGAATTCTCCGATGAAGTCGTCATTATGACGGATGATGGCTCCTATGGAAAGCAAGGCCTGGTCACGCATGGCATGGAAGAAATCATCCAGCGCGAAAAGGTCGATTTTGCAGTCACTATCGGGCCGGCGATCATGATGAAATACAGCAGCATGCTCACCCAAAAATACAATATACCAACGGTGGCCAGTTTAAATGCCATCATGGTCGATGGCACTGGTATGTGCGGCGCTTGCAGGGTTTCCGTTGGCGGAGCAACAAAATTCGTCTGCGTCGACGGTCCTGAATTTGATGCCCACGAGGTTAATTTCGACGAATTGCTGTCGCGACTGGGCGGCTTCAAGGACGAAGAGTTCAAGGCGTATCAAACCTTTCTCGAAGCACTCAAAAAAGAAGTCGCTTAATGGAAAACATGGACGAACATTTAGCACAAGAACGCAGCCAGGAATGGCGTGATGCCTTGCGCAAAGCGATGAAGTCGAAAGACCGTACAAGCCTGGAACGCGTCGCTATGCCGGAAGCAGATCCTGCAGAGCGCGTCCAAAGCCATGTCGAAGTGAACCAGGGCTTAAGCGAGCAGATGGCTGTCGAGGAATCCCGACGCTGCCTTGATTGTCCCGATCCGACCTGCATCCAGGGATGCCCTGTGAGCATCAATATCCCTAAATTCATCAAAAACATTGAAAAACAGGATTTTGCCGGCGCCGCGCGTTCCTTGAAAGAGACCAACGCCTTGCCCGCCGTCTGCGGACGTGTTTGCCCGCAGGAGATCCAATGCGAAGCCAGCTGTATCTATACGTTAAAGCTTAAGAAGCCCCCCGTTGCGATTGGTCACCTGGAACGCTTTGCCGCAGATTGGGAGCGCAAGTCAGGCAAGATGTTCATCCCTGAAGTGGCCCCTGCAAACGGCATCAAGGTCGCGGTTGTCGGTTCTGGCCCCTCCGGTTTAGCCGTAGCCGGCGACCTGATCAGGTTGGGCTATGCCGTAACGGTCTTCGAGGCTTTGCATGAACCCGGCGGCGTCTTGAAATACGGCATTCCGGATTTTCGCCTGCCGAATGAAATTGTTGACGTGGAAATCGACAACCTCAAGAAGATGGGAGTGGAGTTCGTCACTAATTTTGTGGTTGGAAAAACCGCGACCATCGAGGAGCTTAAAGAGGAAGGCTATCAAGCCTTTTTTGCCGGAAGTGGCGCAGGGTTACCGAATTTCATGAATATCCCTGGCGAAAATGCCAATGGCGTTATGTCGTCCAACGAATATCTGACCAGGGTTAACCTGATGAATGCTGCCCATGACGATTATGATACGCCGGTATTGTCGGGCAAGAATGTCGCGGTGATCGGCGGCGGCAATACCGCCATGGATTCTGTCCGTACCGCCAAACGTTTGGGTGCCAAACGCGCGATGATTATTTACAGACGGTCCCTGGAAGAGATGCCGGCACGCAATGAAGAGATCAAACACGCCCAGGAAGAAGGCATCGAATTTTTAAATTTGAACAGCCCGGTTGAATATTTCGCAGACAAAAACGGGCGCGTCAACCGGATCAGACTGCAAAAGATGGAGCTCGGCGAACCGGACGCTTCCGGTCGCAAAAAGCCGGTTCCCATTGAAGGCTCGGAGTATGAGCTGGAAGCCGACCTGGTCATCGTCAGCGTCGGCGTTTCGCCCAACCCGCTCATTCCGCAGAGTATGCCGGAGCTGAAAGTCAGTCGCTGGGGAACCATTGTGGTGGATGAAAAGGAAATGCAGTCGAGCGTTGCCGAACTTTTTGCCGGAGGCGATATCGTCCGTGGCGGCGCAACCGTTATTTTAGCCATGGGCGATGGCAGAAATGCCGCCGCCGGTATCGATCGTTATTTGCAAAAGAAGGATCGCTCTGTTTCTTAGGGAGTGTGGCCGCAAAGGGGAAGCGTTTCCCCTCAGAGGGTGACGAAGCTCGTCGGCCACAGGAGAATCAATCGATTTCAGCATTTCAACAGCAGAGGGATTTATGGATCTAACAACGAAATACTTAGGGCTTACCCTGAAGAATCCAATTATCGTTGGCAGTTGTGGTCTGACCTCAAGCGTCAGCGATATCAAGCAGTTGGAAAAACAGGGCGCCGCCGCTGTCGTTTTGAAATCCATTTTTGAAGAAGAGATTCTCATGGATGTTGAAAACCAGCTGCGCGAGGCCAAAGAAAACAGTTTTATCTACGATCAATATTCAGAAACCCTGGATTACATTGATGTGCACGTTAAGAAAGAGCGTTTAAACGAATACATTCAACTGATCAAGGCCGCTAAAAAAGATGTGCTTATTCCGATTATCGCCAGCATTAACTGCGTCTCCTCATCGGAGTGGACTGATTTTGCCAAGCAGATTGAAGAAGCCGGGGCCGATGCCCTGGAACTGAACATCAGCCTCAACCCATCTGACCTGGTATCCCGCGACTTTGAAGAGAACATCAAAGTCATCATTCACAAAGTGCTGACGCAGGTCACCGTGCCTGTGGCGATAAAGATCAACAACAGCTTTACCCATATGGCAAAAACCATACTGGACTTGTCCCAAACAGGCATCAGCGGGATGGTGTTGTTTAATCGTGCTCATTCACCAGATATCGATATCAATACATTGCAAGCCGTGCCGGGGAGAAGTTTCAGCTCTCCAAACGATTTTGTTGAGTCTATGCGCTGGATTGCGCTGCTCTCCGACAAAGTAAACTGTAGCCTGGCCGCCGCTACGGGAATTCACACGCATGAGGCCGTTATAAAACAAATTCTGGCGGGTGCCGATGCTGTTCAAATCGTCTCTGCCTTGTACGAGAACGGCATTGAATCTATCAATGGACTTCTCAGCGGTCTCGAAAAGTGGATGCAGGAGAAAGGGTTCTCTTCTTTAGAGAAATTCAAAGGCAAGGCAAGCAGTAAAAACGTGGGCAATCCTGCCGTGTTTGAGCGTATTCAGTTTATGAAGCATTTTTCGGAAATCGATTAAACCGGAATCGGGGACACTAATATTAAGTGTCTCCGATCTCAAAATTTTCTGACTTTGAAAAAACGCCCTTTGATCTTGTTTGCGCTCAGTCTCTCAAGCGCAAGCTTGGCACTGGGACGACGTATGGCGACATAGGTGTGGAAGTCAAAGATGTTGATTTTACCAACCACGCTACCAGAAATCCCCGCTTCTCCGGTGAGGGCCCCGAGGATGTCGCCAGGGCGCATCTTGTTTTTGCGACCACCTTCGATACACAGGGTCACCATCGGCGCTTCGTGAGTTGCGGTCGACGGCATGGTTAAGGTCTCCACCTCGACGCGCACGATGGTCTCTCCGAGAGCGTCTTCGATCGCTGTTGCCCGCCGCCTCTCCGCATCAGTCACCAGACTGAGTGCCAGACCTTGTTCCCCTGCGCGGCCAGTGCGGCCGATGCGATGGATATGAACCTCAGGGTCGCGGGTCAACTCGTAGTTAATTACAGCGGAAAGTTCCTTGATATCGATACCGCGTGCCGCGACATCGGTGGCTACAAGAATTGACACGCTCTTGTTGGCAAAGCGCGCCAGCACCTGGTCGCGTTCGCGCTGTTCCAGATCACCATGAATCGCCAGAGCTGAAAAACCACGTTGCTTCAGCGTGTCGGCGACCTCCTGACACTCCTTTTTGGTATTGCAAAAGACCAGCGTTGATTCTGCACGGTAATGGCCGAGAATTTGAGCCAGTGCGGCAGTACGCTTCTCTCTCTCGACTAAATAAAAGAGCTGCTTGATCTGCTGACTATCGTGGACCGCCTCCACTTTTACTGTAACGGGTTGAGACTGGACCGTCGCACTCATGGCGGCAATCGACTCAGGGTAAGTGGCCGAGAAGAGCAGTGTCTGCCGATTCCTTGGCGCGGCGGCAATAATGGTTTTAAGATCATCCTGGAAGCCCATGTCGAGCATGCGATCAGCTTCGTCAAGAACCAGCATTCTCAAAGATTTCAGCTCGAGAGTGCCACGCCGCAGGTGATCGAGCATGCGACCGGGGGTGCCGACCACGATGTGAGCACCATGTTCAAGAGAGCCGAGCTGAGGACCAAAGGGGACGCCGCCACAGAGGGTTAGAATCTTGATGTTGTCAATGAAGCGGGCGAGGCGACGTAATTCTTTGCTGACCTGGTCAGCGAGTTCGCGAGTTGGACACAGTACCATTCCTTGTACACCGAAGTGCGGCACGACCAGTCGCGACAAGAGACCGATGCCGAACGCAGCGGTTTTGCCACTGCCGGTTTTCGCCTGGGCAATCACGTCTGTCCCCGCCAGAATCAGCGGCAGGCTATGGGCCTGAATCGGGGTCATTTTGTCATAGCCAAGGGAGGTCAGGTTTTGGAGAAGTGAAGGCTTTAAGGGGAGTGTAGCAAATGCGGTTGGTATCATAAGTTGTTCTTCTCTTGTTTTCATTTCAGGACTTACGTAAACAAAGACAATGGTGAGGTTGACTCAGGGCATTATAAAATCACTCAGGTCACCGTGATGGTGGTCCAGTATCACTCGAAAAGCGGTAATACGGAACCCTCAAGCGGGACCCCCTTGTGCGAGTGTCCCCGATCCCGTGACATTATTTCAACCTTTGTGAGCATTATTTTGGGTAACAAAGACTATCATGGATTAAACAGCTAACGATTTGATTTTTGCATAAAAAATGAGTCTTTAAGGCCTAGAAAAGCGCATTTCTGATGGTTATCTCTTGTAATTACGGGTAGTTAGCTTGGTCTGACTCCGGATTACATATGGGCTGCCATCTGAGCGTCTATTAGCATTTGGGACACTCAAAAATGGGTGTCCCAAGAGCCAGGTCCTGGCGGGAACAAATACACCAACGAGAAATGGGGCCACTCAAAATTGAGTGCCCCCGAATCTGATTTTAGCATCCAAAATGAGCTTTTAAGACCTAAAAAAGTAGCTTTTTGACTACTATTTCAATTAATTACAGTTACTTGGCTTGGTCCGACCCCGGCGGTCAGCTACTTGGTTTGGTCCGACCCCAATGGCGGTTAACTTGGTCCGACCCCAGCCAACACCTTCAAAGCCTGACCATGGCCTCTTCGCGGGCGTCGTTGATCTCCCGCATGATAAGGTCTTCGTCGACCGCTTTCTCGATACGTGCAAACTGGCCGGTCAAGGGCATTCCCGGCTTCAGATCGCCGTTTTCGTAAATGTGCCAGATCTCCGCGGCAAAGTCCGTTGCGAGGAGTTCGGGCGAAAACTGACCGAAATAGGTGGCGAGGTTGTCGACATCCCGCGTGAAGAGTCGCTTGGCGTTGTTGTTGGCAGCGGCGTCAATGACTTGGGGGAGATCGATGATCACCGGCCCGTCGCCGGCGAGCAGTATATTAAATTCGGATAGGTCGCCGTGAATGAGCCCAGCGCAAAGCATGAGCACGACCTGGTCGATCAGCAAACGATGGTACTCGCGGGCCAGCGTTTCGGACAAGCGCAGGTCGTTGAGGCGCGGGGCGACAGCGCCGTCACCATCAACGACCAGCTCCATGATCAAGACCCCTTCAGAAAAGTCATAGGTTGCGGGTACACGCACCCCGGCGGCGGCCAAACTACGGAGGGCATCACCCTCGGCGTTTTGCCAGACCTCCTCCTGTTCCTTGCGTCCGAACCTCGAGTGTTTTTCCATGGCGCGGGAGCGCCGGCTGCTACGTACCTTGCGACCTTCCGTGTACTGCGTCTGCTTGTGAAAACTGCGATGTTGGATATCTTTGTAAACTTTGGCGCATCGGGTTTCGCTACCACAACGCACCAGGAACACCTCTGACTCTTTGCCGCTCATCAATTGACCAAGAACCTCGTCGATCAGGCCATCCTGAAGCAGGGGATCTAACCTTTTTGGGACTTTCATTAAATACTCTTCTCTCCGGTTTTGGTAAGCAAGGGGCTATCTGATTAACAGGATCCGCCTGCGAACGCTATAAATAACGGCCTGAAATCATGCTTATTTCAGGCCGGCTTATTTGTCTTTCATGCTTTTAGTTAGAGCTTTTATAGGCTCACGCCCTTGTGCATAATATTTGTCTTCTGCACCACCGTTAGAAAGTTGGCCCGACACAGAACAGCTTGAATCTTAACACGTTTAGTTTTTTGGCGTTTTTTAAGTTCAACATTAGAAAAGGTATTAGGACCCCCCGACGCCCGGCCTTTATTGATATCATGAATTCGGCAGAGTATCCCCGGCGTCAATTAAGCGCGGTGTCCCCGAATTCGATTCAGCACTTATGGGGAAGTTTCTGCATGAAGGAGCGCTGCGCGGATATCTTCGACGCGCTGCCGATTAGCACCGAAATCGTAATACCCGGTTCGCGCGGCGGAACGGACAGCAATGACTCCTTGCTGAGCGCGTAGCAGGAACTCCAAGTCATCAACAAACCCAAACACCGCACTGCGGCACTCCACGTGAAGATAGCCAGGCTCGTCAGCGACGACGACCATGCGCGGCAGCTTGGTAATCTGCGCCTTCAACAATTTCCAGGCTTCTGCGACAGGAAGCGAAAACGCCAGTGGGGCGATGTAGTGCTGATCGTCTTTAGCACCACTGAAGACGCAGTTGGGCGAGTCCGGGCAAGCTCTAAGCGCAGCCTCTGGCAGCACCGGGTTTGCCGCTTTCTCCGCCGCGCAGGCCGTAGAGACAAGGCCACAGCAAAGAATGACGATTAACAGGTATTTGTGTTTAAAACTCGGCACCTTAGAACCTATTCCTGAAGAAAGTCCTGCAAGTTGGTTTTCCCGTAGCGAACATCTGGATTGGAATCTTTGATCTGCTTGGCAAGCGTCGCCATGATCGTTTTCACCCCAGGGGTTTTTGCCGGATCCGTGAGTGGCAGAAGCCTGACCGTCAGACTCGCTTTTTTTTGTGACAGCTCGACAAAAAAACTTTGATTTTTGTTATTTTCAATGGCCAGAGATTCCACGAGTACTTTATTCTGACCAGAATTTATGTATGTGTCTGTCACTTTGAGAATGCCACTGTCTATCTTGGTTGTAAACGGAACAATGCTCTCTAAAACATCTCTTACTGAATTGATATTTTCCAAAACAACATGGGGCATATTGATCCTCCACACTCATTGAGGGCAAGGGTTAGTGGTTCAATTGAATCCAATGATACTATGTAAGGATCTCGGGGGCATGAATCGGTGTTCTACCCACCGAGTCTTAAAACCAGAGGGACATTGATTCTAAAAGGGACACTT
>JAAXQF010000447.1 GCA_012974435.1 Desulfuromonadales bacterium
GAACTGGCTGCAAATTCGTTTGTTTGGTCCATATTTCAGCTCCTTTTCGACCAATAGCTACGGCTATTACTCTCAAATGAGCCAAAATCTGATCACAAATGATCAAATTTTCGCTTCAGCCCTGATAGTCCGACAAGCTGCTAAAAGGCCTTCAACTTTTATTCTCCGTTGGTTTGTAACCTTCTTAGCGTTAATTTTATCGTTGGGATTCAAGCTCAGCCAGACGCTCACGAAGCGCTTTCTCTTTCTGATGCCTCTCTGTAATGTTCCGCATAATGGCTGCGACACCGAGGGGTTTATTGTCATCATCGACCAGCATCACGATGGAGAACTCGGTGGACAATCTGGAGCCATCATGATGCGTTGCAGGGACTGACAGCATTTCGGTGCCGTAGCGTGTCTCACCCGTAGCCATGGTTTTGTGATAACCCTCCCAGTGTCTTTCCCGGAGTTTCTCAGGGATGATCAGGTCGAGAGACTGACCGATGGCCTGTTCGGCTGTACAACCGAAAATCCTTTCCGCCCCTTTGTTCCACAGGCGAATAATGCCTTCGCGATCAGCAAACATGATTGCATCTGGAGCAAGGGCGAGAATCTGCTGACTCATGGTATTGATATCGAGATGGCTCATTTGTTTCCCTTTGTTAATGTTCTCCCGCTGACAATAAATCTCAACGCAGCTTGGGATACTTGGTTTCAAGATATTCTTTCAATGCGAGCGCGTTATTCTATTGACGAGTTCCTCACCTCTGTCTGCTTGTTATCCAGTTCCGACAAGGGCTCGAAAGCCGTCAGACACTTCAGTCTGTGCATAGACTCGCTTGACCATTATCACCATCTACGGATTCTGAATGTAAGCATTCTTCCTCGTGTAGAACCACCAATTGAGAACTAGGCAGACAAAATAGAAGACGGCAAAACCGTATAAAGCATATTCCGGTGTCGTAGCCTTGATCTGCTCGCCAAAGACTTTGGGAATAATAAAAGCACCATAAGCCGCAATCGCCGACGTCCAACCCAGAACAGGACCGGCTTGCTCGGCATTGAAAATCATGGCGACAGAACGGAACGTCGAGCCGTTACCGACTCCGGTTGCAGCAAACAGAATGATAAAGAGGATCAAAAACGGCACGAAGACGGTTTCCGGAGTTGCTGAGCCATAAGCGGCCTTCATGAAGTAAGCACACCCTAGCGCAGAAACGATCATCACAATGGAAACCCATTGGGTGACAATGGCCCCTCCCAATTTATCAGCGATTTTGCCACCAACAGGTCGGATTAACGCACCAATGAAGGGGCCCATCCAGGCAAACATCAGCGCACTCGGTCCGTTTGGGTTGACCGTGTTGTGCGTCATGACGCCATCGACCATTATATGTGAAAAACCAAAGATGACCTTGATCGACAGAGCAAAAGCAGCCGAGTAACCAATGAAGGAACCGAATGTCATTGTGTAAATAACAGTCATGGCCCAAGTGTGCTTGTTGTTGAAAATTTGGTATTGCCGTTCGAGATTTTCTCGCAACCCCCCCTTAGTCAGGTACTTCATACCAAAAACAGTAGCAGCGATAACCAGCGGCAACACGACCCATTTACTGAGTAGACCGAGACCTACAGGCGCTGGAAGCATCAGGTAAAGACCGAGGCTGGCAGTGACGAAGGCGATCAGTAGCAAACCAGTGATCATGGCAAACGATTTGCCTGTGGAACCGAGTTCGGGTGTAACTGTCTTAGTCGTGATGTTGTTCATGCCAAAGAAGCCGGCAAAAGCCAACGGGATCAGCAGAACCAGCCAGATATAGCCGGCGTTATGGATATATGTCTCTGAGCCAGCCGGGATCTTACCGATCAAGGTACCGCTGGTGTTGAGCAGAGTCATCGGCTCTCCGCCAAAGAGACCGAAGGTCATCACTAGGGGAATCAGTATCTGCATGGTGGTAACACCGAAGTTACCCAGGCCTGCATTGAGCCCAAGCGAAGTTCCCTGCACCTTTTTCGGGAAAAAGTAACTGATATTTGACATGGAAGAAGCAAAGTTGCCGCCACCAAAACCGGAAAGTAATGCCAGGAGATAGTAGACTTCTATCGGCGTGGCTGGGTTTTGCAGAGCGATACCGGTGCCCAGAGCCGGGATCATCAACAGTGCAGTGGTAAAGAAGATAGTGTTTCGACCGCCAGCTACACGGATCATGAATGAGCTCGGTATTCGCAGCGTGGCGCCGGTCAAGCCAGCTATAGCCGATAAGGTGAAAAGTTGAGACTGGCTGAAGGGGTAACCAAGGTTGATCATCTGTACTGTGATAATCCCCCAGTACAGCCATACAGCAAAACCACA
>JAAXQF010000291.1 GCA_012974435.1 Desulfuromonadales bacterium
CTATTACAGGGGCAATGAAGATTACGAAGTGGTCGCCTTTACCGCGACACAGATTCCGGACATCGAAGGCAGAAAATACCCTGCCGAACTGGCCGGCGAACTGTACCCGGAAGGAATTCCCATCTATGCCGAAGAAGAACTTGAAAAATTGATCAAGGAACTGGACGTCGATGACTGCGTATTTTCTCACAGTGACGTATCTTACCAGCACGTAATGAACATGAGTTCCGTTGTTGCCGCCGCTGGCGCCAACTTTGTACTGCTTGGCCCGGGAGACACCCAGATCAAAAGCATCAAGCCGCTCATTTCCGTGGGTGCTGTCCGTACCGGTTGTGGCAAGAGCCAGACGTCCCGGAGAATCATCGAGATACTCATGGCAAAAGGATTGAAGGTTGTCGCTATCCGGCATCCGATGCCCTATGGCGATATTGCCGCCCAGAAGGTCATGCGCTTCGCCAGTGTCGAAGATATCGATAAAAACAAGTGTACCGTCGAAGAGATGGAAGAGTATGAACCCCACGTGATTCGCGGAAACGTAATCTACTCCGGCGTTGACTACGAAGCCATCATCAGAGCCGCTGAAAATGATCCTGACGGGTGTGATGTGGTGCTGTGGGACGGTGGGAACAATGACTTCCCGTTCTACAAATCAGATCTGCATGTTACCGTGGTCGATCCCCATCGTCCGGGTCACGAACTGACCTATTATCCCGGAGAAACCACGTTGCGCCTGGCTGATGTTGTTGTGATCAACAAAATGGACAGTGCTGATGCCGCCAACATCAACACTGTTAGAAAAAACGTGGCTGCCATTAATCCGGACGCTATCGTGATTGACGGTGCTTCTACCATTAAAGTTGAAGATCCTTCCGTGATCAGGGGTAAAAAAGTTCTGGTGGTGGAAGACGGTCCGACCCTCACACATGGTGAGATGAAGATCGGAGCCGGTGTGGTTGCCGCTGAAAAGTTCGGTGCAGCCGACCTGGTGGATCCCAGACCGTACACGGTGGGCAGATTGACGGAGACCTTTGAACAGTATCCTGAAATCGGAACACTGCTTCCTGCCATGGGGTATGGCGAGGTGCAGTTAAAGGACATGGAAACCACCATCAACAATACCGAATGTGATGCCGTTGTCGTGGCTACTCCCATCGATTTGAACCGGATTTTAAAGATCGAAAAACCGAATACAAGGGTATTTTATGACTTGCAGGAAATAGGATCACCCAATTTTGAAGAGGTCCTGGCCGATTTTGGCAAAAAACACAATCTGTTTTAAGTCATAACCCTTTATATATGGGGGCGGTTCCATTGGCGCCGCCCCCAACTATGAGTTACTTCAATGGATTATCCTGGATCTTTCCATTGATCTGAAAAAGGCCAAATATGCAGGAATAGAACAACCCCGATTGTCCGGTAAAAATATCGCCCTGATTTTCGAAAAAGGCTCCACCAGGACCCGGTGCGCCTTTGAAGTTGCGTCTTACGATCAGGGGGCAAAGGTTACCTACCTGGGGCCGACCGGTTCTCAGTTGGGAACCAAGGAAACCATGAAAGATACGGCCAGGGTTCTTGGCAGGATGTATGACGGTATCGAGTATCGTGGTTTCGCACAGGAGAAAGTGGAAGAACTGGCGAAATACGCAGGCGTTCCTGTATGGAACGGCCTGACCAACGAGTTCCATCCCACGCAGGTTCTTGCGGATTTTATGACCATGATGGAGCATTCCGACAAACCGTTACACCAGGTCAAGTTCGCTTACCTGGGCGATGCCCGGAATAATATGGGCAATTCTCTTCTGGTGGGTGCTGCGAAGATGGGTATGGATTTTCGCTCGGTAGCGCCCAAGTCGGTTCAGCCCACGGGGGAAATCGTGGACGCAGCCAATAAAATTGCTGCGGAAACCGGCGCCAAGCTCCTGATCACGGATGATTTGAAGACCGGCGTCAAGGACTGCGATTTTCTTTACTCGGACGTCTGGGTCTCAATGGGTGAGCCGGACGAGGTGTGGAAAGAGAGAATCCAGCTTTTGACACCCTACCAGGTCAATCAAGCGGCCATGGATCTCACCGGAAACCCGAAGGTGAAATACATGCACTGTCTGCCGGCGTTCCACAATCGTGATACCATTATCGGTGAAGAGATCTACCAGAAATTCGGTTTGGAAGGCATGGAAGTGACTGAAGAGGTTTTTGAATCCGAGGCATCCATTGTCTTTGACGAGGCCGAAAACAGGATCCATACCATCAAGGCCGTCATGGTCGCGACCCTGGGAGACTGATGGTATCAGTGTCGGTATGGCAGCTAGATATTAGGTCGTTTTATGTCAGTAATACGCTAAGATGGTGGTCATCTTGGTCGGAGGAACAGAACAATGTAACAATGCACAATGGGGTGCAACAACAACAAGATGTAACGATGGAGGTACCGTAATGATGGAAAAATCGAAACCGAAAGTCAAGAAGGAGGAGTACGATGTGGTACTCCAAGGACAACCAGCGGTTAAGCCGATGGTTGTATCACAGCGGGAGGGGGAACCATTCAGGGTATGGTCTCCGAATGAGTTCTCCCTGTTGAAGCGGGTCCTCATCGGCAGACCGGAGGGAACCAACATGCCGGCCGCCGAATGGGCTTGGCGGTACGATGTTCCTGGTTGCAAGCTACCCAGTCATATGCCTTTTCCCCAAGACATGGTGGATGCAGCCAACGAGCAGATGAACTATTTCGTGGGCACGCTCGAAAAACGGGGAGTTCTCGTTGACAGAGTCCCGATTCTGCCGATGATGATGAACCGACCGTTCACGAGTCCCATCGGCTGGGGACAGCTGAACATGCACGGGGTCAACAATGTGCGTGACGTAAGTTTGGTTCACGGCCACGTCATTGTCGACGCGCCAACGGTTCGACGGACCCGCGTTTTTGAGCGGTTCAACCTGCGGCCGTACTTCAACCTACTCGCCAAGGAAGACTCCAACTGTTTTCACACGTCAGGTCCCTTCCCGATGCTGACAGATGAAGACTACGACATGGGCTACTATCACGACCGGAAAAACCGAACTGACGAAGAACAGCGGGAGATGTTGCTGGCGGGCCAGTTCCAGCAAAAAAACGGGGAATTCCCCTGGGAATCCCTCTGGGACGGCGCTGACATCTGGAGCATCGGCAAAGACATGTTCTACCAGCGCTCAGCAGTCGGCAACAAGGCGGGCGAAGATTGGCTGCGGCGGTTCTGCAGAGAGCACGGATTCCGTTTCCACGCCGTAACGTTTGATACGCCGATCAACAGTGACCGGCCGACCAACTTCCACCCGTGGCACATCGACGTGAACATGTGTACGCCGCGGCCTGGTCTGGTCATCCTCAACCCGGATTGGCCCCCGGTTGATGAAGGGTTCACCCAGCTCTTCAAACAGAACGACTGGGAAGTCGTGATGGGCGCCCGGCCAACCCGTGTTCACAAGAACGACATTTACCTGACCGGGTTGTACGAGGGTAAATCCTGGATCTCCCTTAACACATTCAGTATTGACG
>JAAXQF010000293.1 GCA_012974435.1 Desulfuromonadales bacterium
TATTCGTCGGCAGCGTCAGATGTGTATAAGAGACAGAGTCCAGAGAGCATGGAATAGAGGGTGGTCGTTTTACCACTACCGGTCGGCCCGGTGGTCAGGAAAATTCCGTTGGTCCGCTTGGCAACCGATTCAATCTGCGCGATATGATCATCAAAAAAACCGAGACTCTGCAGTGAGTAGTCTATCTGTTCCTTACCGAGTAAGCGCAGGACAAAGCTCTCACCAAACTGGGTGGGGACAGACGAGGCACGAATGTCGATCTCCTTGCCGGCGATGCGGATGGAGATGCGACCGTCCTGAGGCAAACGGTTTTCGGCAATATTCATCGCCGAAATGATCTTCAGACGCGCGATAACTGCAAGCTTGAGATTTTGCGGGACTTGGTCAATCAGGTGCAGGATACCATCGACACGAAACCGTACCTTCATAATCTTGCGGAGGGATTCGAAATGGATATCAGAGGCGTTCTGTGCCGCGGCCTTGGTCAGAAGATTATTGACCAGCTTAATGACCGGTGCCTCAGATGCCAGCTCTTTCAACTTGTCGATCTGCTCATCGAGATCAAGTCGTTGCCCGGGATTTTCCT
Source organism: Desulfuromonadales bacterium (assembly GCA_012974435.1). GTDB lineage: Bacteria > Desulfobacterota > Desulfuromonadia > Desulfuromonadales > BM103 > M0040. Next base: position 587 of record JAAXQF010000293.1, read on the forward strand.
CAAAAGTTCCGTCATCGAGTTGCAACAGCAACCGTTTAAGATTTTCTTCGCTGGTCAAAACCGGAGTGATCGCCTTCCCAACGCAGTTGCCCAACAGGGCAAAGAGCGACATATTCAGCGGGTTATGGGTCAGAAGGTATAGATGGTCCTGATCCTGGCGGAAGGGGAAAACCTTGTTTTCCTGAAGAATGTTTGGTGAACAATCGATCGCCAGTAACTCGACCCCTTCGATATTAAACAGAACATCAAGCTCCAACTGTTCCGCAAGGCACGTGAGCAGCTGTTCCTCGGTAACCACCCCCATATTATTGAGGATGCTCCCTATCTTGCCACCAAAAGACTTTTGTATATCTAAGGCTTTGGCTACATCATCGAGCGAACAGTATTCTTTAGCGACAAAAAAATCGCCCAACAGTTTCTGCTTCATGCTGACAGTCACACTCCAGTCTTGATCGGGTCAATCCCAGACGGAAAGATCGGCTTCTTCATCGTTGCCGCCGGGACGGCCATCCGCACCATAGGAGATGATGTCGTAAAGTTTGCCACCCTTACCCGGTCGTTTATAGAGATAGGGGTTCCCCCACGAATCCGCCTTCACCGGCTTTGGCAGGTAGGGGCCATCCCATATCTTCAGGTTGCCTGGGTCACTCCACAGAATCTTCAGTCCTTCTTGCTGAGAGGGGTACCTGCCAGCATCCAACCTGAAGGCGTCCAGCGCGGTATCTATCATATTGATTTGAGCTTGGGCCGTTTTTACTTTTGCGCTTCCGAGTTTATTGAAAAGTTTGGGGGCGACGAGTGAAGCCAGCAAACCGATCATGATGATAACGACGAGCATCTCTAAGAGAGTAAAACCGCGTTGATCGTTTTTAAAATCATTTCTTATCCGCATTTTTAAACCTAATTGAATCTATGAGTAGGACGAAGCGCCACAAAATCGGCAAAACCGTTGTCAGCATGTTTAACTTTGGATAATTTCAGAGATGATACCGCAGATTTCCTCTACGGTATCATCCCCCAAGTATGGATGCATGGGCAAACTCAGAATACGTGACGCGACAGACTCTGCAACCGGAAAATCACCAGGTCCATACCCAAAATAAGTATAGGCGGTCTGAAGATGGAGTGGTTTAGGATAATAAATAGCAGAGGGAACTCCGCACGCTTGAAGTGACTTCTGGAGAGCGTCGCGCTGGTCGATTAAGATGGAGTATTGCGCCCAAACGCTTTGGCAACAATCGGGAACTACTGGTGTCGTAATGACTTCATGCCGTTGCAATAATTCAGTATACTTTGAGGCAACGCGCTGCCTGGCTATTATTTCGTCAGGAAAGACTTCAATTTTTGCAAGCAGGATGGCTGCCTGCAGGGTATCAAGGCGGCCATTCAGACCGATGCGTACGTTGTCGTACTTGTCATTTCCTTTTCCGTGAACACGAATCGAACACAACTTTTCCGCAAGTTCATCATCATCAGTGAAAATAGCACCACCATCGCCATAGCAGCCCAAGGGCTTAGCAGGAAAAAAACTTGTTGTCCCCACAGCACACAGACTTCCAGCCTGCCGCCCGCGATAACGACCGCCTAAACCCTGTGCCGCGTCTTCAACAACAAACAGATCATGCTTGCACGCTATTTCATTGATGGAATCATAATCCGCCTGTCTCTTATACACATCT
>JAAXQF010000005.1 GCA_012974435.1 Desulfuromonadales bacterium
CATTCTTCTCTCTGAGAATTCCAAGACAGGTAATCAGACGCAACCAAGAGAGTCTCTGAAGTGGCTACACTATCCCGGACACACAAACCGAGGCATAATGCCCGAAATCGGAGGTGCGTCCAATGAGTTCAAAATACTCGTCCCAATTTAAACAAGATTCTGTCAAGTTGGCAGTTGAAGCCAAGCAGTCTGTTGCCCAGACAGCCAGAGATTTGGGGGTTAATGCCAATTCTCTGTACACGTGGATAACAAAGTATCATCAACCGGAATCCCCGGCCAGTAAAGGCTCTGGAGAAAAACATCCATACGATGAGTTGAAACGCCTCCGTCGTGAAATCGCACAACTCAAGGAGGAGCGTGACATCTTAAAAAAGGCGGCGGCGTACTTTGCAAAGAACAGTCGATGAAGTACGCCTGGATGAAGCAACAGACTGAGTTTCGCATCCAGCCGATGTGCCGGGCTCTTCAGGTTTCTCGAAGTGGCTACTATGAATACTTACATCGACCCCCAAGTGACCACTGCAACGAGGATGACAAACTTCGCCCTCAGATCCGTTCTGCCTTTAAAAAAGGCCGAAAGAACTACGGCGCTCGGCGAATAAAGATTGAGCTGGCAAAAAAAGAGACCACCGTCAGTCGTCGCCGCATCGGCCGGTTGATGGAAGAAGAAAATCTTGTGGTCCAAACCAAGCGGAAATTCAAAGTGACAACGGATTCAAACCACGACAAGCCGATAGCACCGAACCTTCTTGAGCGTAAGTTTGCCGTTGCCACCCCAAATACTGTTTACGTCGGCGACATAACTTATATCCCGACGCGCGAAGGCTGGTTATATCTCGCCGTTGTCATTGACCTATTTTCTCGGGCCGTGGTCGGTTGGGCTATGAGTTCACGCATGAAAGCCGATTTGGTTAATGACGCCATGCTGATGGCCATCTGGAAGCGAAAACCAGCAAAAGGCCTCATCTTTCACAGCGATCGAGGCAGCCAATATGCCTCCGACGATTATCGGAAAACCCTCAAAACTCACGGTGCTAAAGCCAGCATGAGCAAAAAAGGTGATTGTTGGGATAATGCCGTAGCTGAGAGTTTTTTCCACACTCTGAAAATCGAACTGGTTCACCATTGCGACTTCGAAATTCGCGAAGAAGCCAGAGCCGCAATATTCGAGTACATCGAAGTTTTCTACAACCGCCAGCGGCTTCATTCTTCTAACGGATATGAAGCTCCGCTGGTCTTTGAGATGATGCAAAAAGCTATGTAACCGTGTGTCCGGAAAAGTGTTGCCAGATCAAGGGGCGGTCTCCCTGGACGACCCGGCAATTGAGTCAAACAATTCCACAGATACTATCCAGACTAGCTATTTTAATCTGGGGATTCGCCTTGGTTTGCAATATGTTTTTTAAATTCTCAAAATGAACATCGTTTAGCAATATAGGAGTGTCGCCCCGTAGGTTGAGTTAAATGATGCCAAGATGGAAAACTACCTGGCGGATAACGTGACTTATAAAGCGTCGCGGCTGAAGCAGATCACCCAGCAGCCGAGCGTTAATGGTGACCGGGCAGCAGCGCTGGTGAGTTATCGGTAGGGTGGTTCGCGGAATAGTCCCATTGTATTGAATGATTTTCACATGCTACCCAGTGCAACCTTTGAGGGTGTTTTCCTCTTGATGTGAACCTTGGCCGCAGTCCCACATGGGCAGGGCGCAGTAGGTTGAAGACTTCCCGCACAAGGTGCTTGTGCTGAGAGAAGATAAGGCAAGGAGCTTGGTTGGTGATGTCTGGATTCAGGCACCGAACGGCTCTACCCTTACAGACATGAGAGTAGAGTCGTTCAGTGTATGGAAATAGGCTGGAGGTAGGTTGGCAACTCTTATCTTTTAACGACTTGACCGGTCACAATCGTTGATGACGGATTTAATGCGGCAAGGCCGGTCAAGCGCTTGAAAAAACCAGGACGGGGGTTATGGTCAATTCTTGCGTTTGTCAGGGAATCCCCACCCATCTTTGCGACTTGTGGCAAAACTTCCGTTTCAAAAATCCAAAAATCAGCCTTTTGAGTCATGCGCTTTCTGGCATAGTCAATACCTTTTTTGCGTACTTTTTGAAGGGTGGGTAAAAAACCCCAAAAGGGGATTTCAGGGTAAAAGAAATTGGAATGTTGAATTTATTGATATCGGAAGGCGGAATCTATTGAAGTCGGAATGCGGAATGCGGAAGTGGGAAATAAAGAGACAAATGAACGTCGAACATTCAACATCTAACGTCCAACATCGAATAAGGTTGAATATCGGATTAAATAAAATGAGATTGCAGA
>JAAXQF010000341.1 GCA_012974435.1 Desulfuromonadales bacterium
CATTTCCGGGGCCAATAAAAACAATCTCATCCATTTCCTGAAGTTAAACGCAGCGGCAGCCATCAAGGTGTTGATCTAGGTGCCCGTCCGACAACTCGCATGTAATCGCGGGCACCCTGCCACTACATATTTTTGAGGAAGTAAGTTTTATATACTGTCGCTAATTGGTTGTTTTTTGACCAATCGGCGACTGCATATTCGCAGTTTAATGCACGATTTCTACTTTTTCCTGTTTATCCCCACTGTATCGACGTATTTCCAAATTCCGGGCACACTGATCCCGTCATAATCGCCCCCACCATTTTTTTCATATTGTGCGCCGCGCAGACTAATGAAAACTCACCCGCCACTTTCTCTTTTCCCCTCACACTGAATCGACGAAAGCCGCCGTTCTTGATATGACCAAATACCGGCTCAACAATCACTTTGCGCCGCTTGTAAATCGCTTTCGAGTCTGCCTGCTCCATTCGCTCTGTCATGCTTCGGCGTAAGCCTTCATGACTATCCGTTGTGATCGTCCGTCCTTCTCCTTTCCTGGATTTACTGCAGCGTCCATAATAGGGACAACGGCCACATACAGCAGCCTCTGCCTGATAACACCGGGTACCGTCTTTACCCCGGTGCTTCAACACCAGGCGTTGGCCACCGGGGCAATGGAAGCAATCGGCTTGTTCATCATAGATAAAATCCGCTTTGCACAATGCACGCGTCGAATCAGCCAGAGGCTCGCTGTGACTTTTTTCTCCTCGGTCAACCGCAACATAAGCCTCAACCTCGGCCTGTTCCAGCGCTTCAAGATTGCTGCCCGACTGATAACCGTTGTCCAGACTCATTTTCTCCGGTAACTGTCCGGTGCTTTTCTCAATACTATCCAGCCCCTCTTTCACTTCCTGTTTATCGTTGGCGTTCTGGCTCAGATGCTGGCCGACGATAACTTGATGGTCGCTGTCTACACTGATCTGTCCGTTGTAGCGATAGTCAAAATCGCCTTTCTTACCCATGATACGAGCCTCGGTATCAGCAAAGCTGATCTGCTTTTTGGCATCGATAGGCTTGCCTGGATTCAGCGCTTCTTCGCGAGCTTCCAGTGCTTTCTTCGCCGCTTTGATCGTCCTGAGTCGCTTCTGTTTGAAGGCCAGGTCTTCAGGCAGTTCATAGCCGGTCTTTTCCCGATAGGCAGCGTCTTCCTCTGCATCACAGGCTTGGGCCTGTTTTATCAGTGCGTCAACCTCGGTACAAAGTGCCTGCTCTTTTTCTTTCAGGAACTTATATGTCATGGCCTTGTGTTTGGAACTGTTGGCTTTAAATTTGGAACCATCAAGACTTACATGCCCCAGGGAGGCCAGCTTCATTTCCATTGCAAGCTTGACTGTTTGCATAAAGCATTCGTGAAAGAACGCTGCATGATCCTTGCGGAAATCACTTAAAACACGAAAGTTGGGGCAATTCTTGCCGGCGATGTACATAAACGACAGGTCTTCGTTACAACGCTTTTCTAATTGACGGGAGCTGAATACGCCGTGACTGTAGCCGTAAATAAGAATGCCAACGAGTTTTCTGGGATGATAGGCGCGTTGACCCATGGGGCTATACCGCGATTCAATACTATTCGTATTGATCTGCTGAAACAGATCATGGAACAGGTAGCAATCATGGTCCGTCGGCAGAAGGTCAAAGACGTTGCCTGGAAACAGTTGACGCTGGCTGGCGTCAACCGGGTCGGATTTGAAGGGGCCGGACATCTGCAGTAATCTCTGGTCTTTATTATTGGATAGATTATATCACTGATTGAGCTATTCTCGGACACGCACCTAGTAAGCGTCTCTCTACACTATGCTCGCCCAGTAGCTCATCAATGCGAGTTCTTTGCTGGCTTGCTGTGGAGATGAGGACATGTTTCTCCTGATTAAATTGTTTTAAGCTAAGCTGTTTTTTTATCCGCGGGTGATCTTCTCGACATATAACGACCAGATCCTCTTTGCCCACCCTTTGATAGTCGATGCCGGATGCTGATGGCGGTTGATAGTAGATGGCAAAATCATGCTGGCCACGCTTAAAGTCCGCGGGCACGCCCTCGGTAAACATCGGCAGTAGGTTTATCCCTATCTGGGGCGCTTCAAGCTGAAGGCGCTCCAGCAGGGCGGCCAAGTGTACGGTTTCAAAATAGTCCCCGCTAAGCAGGCTGAAATTCCTCTCGCTCTGTGCCGGGTCTAGTTGTTGGGGCGCAAGGCTTTGGCGAATTTGCGCCAATGCCGGAGCCAGTTCCAGATACCAAGCTTGAGCCCTGGGTGTGGGCTCCATCCCC
>JAAXQF010000388.1 GCA_012974435.1 Desulfuromonadales bacterium
GTCGAAGCGGGCCTCGCCGCCTCCAAAAAGCAAGCCCGCCGCCTGGTTGAACAAGGCGGTGCCCGGGTTGATGACCCTCTCTTCAGCTTCCTCTTTACCCACCGCGCGGTACATCCCCTTAAGGCGAAAACCATGTAGCACTGCTTCATATATGGCTTCAAGCACTGAAGGTTCGATTTCAGGCGGCTCAAGCGGCTGCGCTCTGCTGATCGTACGGATCTTACTTGGCCAGTTGCGGTAATGGTCCAGGTCCAGATTGTCGAGAATGCTTTGCGCACTTCGCGCTTGGGGCTGCAAAAGATCAACGCAAGATTTCGGCAAGACTTGTCGCAGATAGTCACTTGCCATTCGCAGTGTCAGTGCAGCATAAGGATCCCGTCCTGGTATATCAAAGATGTCAGCATCGCGATCCCAATACCAACCGATCGGTTTGCTCTCATCATGTCGCAGGGGAAACAGGTTCTCATCAGAAATATCCTTCAGGTCTCGCTGCACGGTTCTCAGCCCAACCTTATAGCCGCTTTCCTCAAGCTGCTGATGGATTGCCGGGGCGGACTTGCGTCCACGGCGTGGAACCAATTTCAGCATTTGCCATTGCCTGAGTAACGTATTTTTCTCTGGCATATCTTCCTCCGACCATCTAAAGCATGAGAGATTCCGACCTATGCGACACAGCTTGTCGCTACCCTGTGGCACTACTATAGCGGAAGCATTTTCTTTTTCAATGGAAGGCGGAAGCTATGATCGATCCTTATGAGCAGAAAGCCATGATCCAGTATCTCGAAAACCTCGTAAAATCTCCAACGCTGTCAGTTGTCACGTTGAAGGAAATCTGCGACTTTTTTGAAAGCTCTCTGCCTTATCTTGGGGACCAGGAGGACCACGAAGAGCAACTTGAGTTGTTCGATAAGTTCACCAGTGCGGTTCGCAGCAACGAAGGTGCAAGAAAAATGCTGCGCCCTGTGCGTGACTCCATGCTGCAGATCTTGGCAAATCGGAGAAACGAGCTCGCTGATGTCAAACCAGGACCATTAGCCATCAATCTCTTGGAGTTGGGATCAGAGCTGAAACTTGACAAGAAGGAAGAAGCCCTGCTCGGACTTTTTCTTCGTTACCGCCTGCACGAACCGCTATACGGCATTCTCAATGATTTGACTCGTGAAAACATGGGGGTTACTGACGTCTGCTCTACCTGCCTCGGGATCGATCGCAATCATTTCGGAAAAATTGTAGGTCCGAATGAGCGACTATTGAGTTCAGGATTGATCGTCGCTTCTACGCGTGACGGAAAAGATATTGACGACCACTACGACGTCCCGGAACTTCTTCGCATTGCGATCAAAAAAGCAATCACTAGCCAGGACAATATACGGCAATACCTGCTTGGGTCACCAACCGAAGCAACGCTCGACTGGCAAGATTACGATCATATTGCTGATCCGCGCGATCGACTTGTTCCTTTCCTCAACCAAGCTGTTGAGCAGCAACTACACGGAGTCAATATCCTCCTTTACGGGCCAGCTGGCACTGGAAAGACGGAATTCGGTAAGACCCTTGCTCAAAAGCTACAATTTAACCTTTACGCCCTGACCGAGCAGAATAACAACGGCGAGGAGCCGGACAGGAAAGAACGGATGAGTGGTTTCCAGCTTGCTCAGAACCTGCTGCGTTACCAGAAAAACAGTTTACTGCTATTTGATGAGATGGACGACCTGTTTGAGCACAAAGGCTTGGCTGCGCTGTTTGGCGGGACATATTCGTCTGGTTCCAAGGTTTTTATGAACCGCCTTCTCGAGAACAACCCAGTCCCAACTATCTGGACCATAAATGACGCTAGCAGACTCGATGAGACCATCATCAGGCGCATGTCTCTGGCTGTCGAGATGAAAATCCCTTCCTTGTCGACTCGTCAAAGGGTGTGGCAAAAGCAACTTGCCAAGCAGGATGTGGAACTGCCCAAAGAAGATCTGAAAAAACTCGCACAATCGGAAGTGGCTCCGGCGGTTGTTCACAATGCCGTTAGATTCGCAAAACTTTCCGGAGGCTCCCTAGAAGATTATCAATTTGCCACGCAGAGCATCGTTAAAGCGATGAAGGGCAAGGCGCTTAAGGTGGAGCATAAGCCAGAAGTGTTCGAGGGCAAACTAGTTGTCGCCGATTGTGATCTCCAGGGCCTTGCTGATCGTATTGTCGAAAATGGGCGAAGGGATTTTTCCTTCTGCCTCTATGGCCCTCCAGGAACCGGCAAGTCAGCGTATGTACGGTATCTCGCCGATCGACTGAACATGCCTATCC
>JAAXQF010000539.1 GCA_012974435.1 Desulfuromonadales bacterium
CATAATTTCAGTTCTGAAACGGATACGGAGATTATTGCCCACCTGGTGGAGCAACATTATCGTGACTGTGGTGATTTTGAAGCGGCCGTGCGTAACGCGCTCTCTGACGTTCGGGGGGCTTATGCCGTAGCGATTCTCTGTGAAAAAGAACCCGGCAAGTTGATCGCCGCCAAGCAGGGCTCACCCCTGGTGGTCGGACAAGGCCAGGGTGAATACTTTGTGGCCTCTGACATTCCGGCCATGCTCTCGCATACCCGCGAGATGATTTTTCTCGAAGATGGCGAGCTGGTGGTATTTACCACCGAACAGATGGAAATCACGACCCTGGATGGAACTCCGGTTGAGAAAACCCCGAAGACAATTACCTGGAGCCCGGTTATGGCCGAAAAAGACGGCTATCGGCACTTTATGCTCAAGGAAATTTATGAGCAACCGCGGGCGATTGCCGACACCATTGCCGGGCGCATCCGTGAAGACCATGGCGAAGTCTTCCTCGCAGGCCTCAATCTCGATGATGCTACCTTGAAGGGTCTGGAGCGCATCTATATCGTAGCTTGCGGCACCTCCTGGCATGCGGCCCTGGTCGGAAAGTTCATGATCGAAAAGCATGCCCGGATTCCCGTCGAAGTTGATATTGCCAGCGAGTTCCGTTACCGCGATCCTCTGGTCAACGAACGGACTCTGACGATCCTGATCAGCCAGAGTGGTGAAACGGCTGACACTCTGGCAGCTCTGCGTGAAGCCCATGGCAAGGCCGGCAAGGTCCTGGCCATCTGCAACGTGGTCGAGTCTTCAATTGCCCGTGAGAGTGATGGCGTCATCTATACCCACGCCGGGCCGGAAATCGGGGTCGCCTCGACCAAGGCCTTTACGACCCAGTTGATTGCTCTTTATCTCTTTACTCTCCATATCGGGCGAGTTCGTGGTCTGCTGGATAAGGAAGCCTGCCGCCAGATGCTTGATGAACTGATCAGCCTGCCGGGTAAGGTCGAGCAATGTTGACTTCCTTTATCTCGGTCGCGGTAACCAGTATCCGATTGCTCTGGAGGGGGCGCTCAAGCTCAAGGAAATTTCTTACATTCATGCTGAAGGTTACCCTGCCGGCGAGATGAAGCACGGTCCAATTGCCCTGATCGATGAACAACTGCCGGTGGTGGTGATTGCTCCACATAATGAAACTTTTGAGAAAGTGGCCGCCAACATGGAAGAAGTGCAGGCACGCGGTGGCCGTGTTGTGGCGATTACCGATCAGGCGGGAACCGGGTTGGCTGACAAAGCAGAAACCGTTCTGGTCGTTCCACAGACAATCGATGACCTGATGCCGGTGTTAACCACAATCCCTCTGCAGTTGCTCTCCTATCACATCGCTGTTCTCAAGGGCACCGATGTTGACCAACCCAGAAACCTTGCTAAAAGCGTCACTGTGGAATAGCTGTTGAATTACAGGAAACAACTCTGTTCGTTTAAAATAAAGTAGGAAACCTTGAAACATAGTTGGCAAATTAAGCGCCCCCTGAAGAATGATTCAGGGGGCGTTCTGTTAGAATCGGGGGGCATCCATGATAAGTTGGCAATGGCAATCTATCAATCTCATCAAAACCCCCACCTTACGGCAAAAGCATCGCTAACAGGTGCTGTTGACGGACCTCTTAACAGGTGCTATTGTTTGGTCTCTAGGAGGTGCAGATATGAGCGTCAAATTTTCTGAAGATATTGTCCCTTTGACCGATATGAAGGTCAATCCGGGGAAAGTAGTTAAACGCACCAACGAATCTCATCGACCTATTTTGTTGACCAGTCGTGGCCGGGGCGTTGCGGTAATGCAATCCCTTGACGACTTTGAGCAAGCCGAAGAAGAGAAAGCCTTTATGCGAGCCATAGTGGAAGGCCTTGATGATCTGAACAACAATCGTGAAATCAGCCTTGACGCTGCAAAATCACGATTAGGTCTGAAATAAAAATGCCCAATCGTATTACCATTACACTGGCTGAATCAGCAATCCAGGATCTGACGGATATTAGGGAATATTATCAGGCGCAAGAGGTTCCAGAGGTTGGTGACCGATTTGTTAAAGAGATAATCTCTTCGGTTGAAGAACTGGCAATCCATCCTGATCGAGGGCGAATCGTCCCCGAGTTCAACCGCCCCCAGCTACGAGAGTTGATCCATCCTCCTTTTCGAATCGTTTATCGACGTTACAAAGAGAAAATCAGTGTCGTTCGAGTATGGCGGAGTGAACGGTTAATGCGATTGCCGTAAACTATAGTGTGTCAGTTGCTTGGTGGATAAGAATTTATGGGGGTTATGAACGATGACCATAAGCCCTCTGCATAACTGTTGTTGTTTTTCCTTCTCTGTAATGTAGTGAAGCTTTTTTCTTGCAAACTCCCAATAAGGGAACTATAGTTCCCGATATGGGAACGATAAAGATTAATACTCCAGGCTTGGGTGAAGCGCTCTTCTCCAAAACGCAGCGACAAGTTCTGTCCCTTTTATTCGGCAACCCCGATAAAAGTTTCTATGCCAATGAAATTGTCAGGTATGCGGGAGTGGGGATAGGCTCAGTACAGCGCGAGCTAGAGAAACTTTCAAATGTAGGACTGTTAACCATCGAAAAAAAAGGTAATCAGAAGCACTACAAGGCTAACCGCAAGTCACCAATCTTCGAGGAGCTTAGAGGTGTTGTACAGAAAACATTTGGTTTAGCTGATGTGATCAGGAAGGCCCTGGATGAGTTTAGAGATAGCGTGGAACTCGCCTTTATTTACGGATCTGTCGCAAAAGGAACGGACAAGGCCAATAGTGATGTAGACGTGATGATTATCTCTGATCAATTGTCTTACTCTGAGATATTGGCATCGGTTGCTCCTTTCGAAGCAAATATAGGTAGACCTATAAATCCCACAATCTACACGACTAAAGAGTTTAAGAATAAAATTCAGTCAGACAACAGCTTTGTGACGAGGGTTGTAACTCAGCAAAAAATCTATTTGATAGGTTCTGAAGATGACATCCCAACAGTTTAAGAATCTGGTCGATATCGGCCAATTAAAAGAGGAACCAGGCGATCAGAGCGAATTTGACGGCTTGGTTCATTCCGGAAGGTCGCGTCTTAATGATGCACGGCTCGATGTCTTGTCGGCCAATTAAAAGAGGAACCAGGCGATCAGAGCGAATTTGACGGCTTGGTTCATTCCGGAAGGTCGCGTCTTAATGATGCACGGCTCGATGTCTTGTCAATCGAAAGCCAATTTGACCTTGCTTACAATGCTGCTCATGCACTTGCTTTGGCCGCTTTGCGCTGGAAGGGTTATCGTTCAGATAACCGCTATATAGTTTTCCAGTGTTTACCCCACACGTTGGGGGTAAATCCTGAAGTCTGGCGAGTTCTGGCGCACTGCCACAACTTACGAAACCGAGGGGAGTATGAAGGTTTCCTCGAAATCAATGAACGGCTGGTTATTGATTTAATTCAAGCAGCAGATGTCGTACTTGGCGAAGTTGATAAGTTGGGGAACATCTCTTAACTTGTTCGCTCACTAGTCTCCGTATCGTGAGGGTGGATGTGTCAGTGGCAGGCAATTTGGGACATGTCCCCTGGTTTTGATTTTTACAAGGAGCAAAAGAAATAACCCGCCGGACCCGCCTGGGAGCTGGGGACACCTCACTTAACTC
>JAAXQF010000546.1 GCA_012974435.1 Desulfuromonadales bacterium
GTCGGTGGCGCGATCCTCTCACTCGATCAGCCCGTGCCGCCGGGCGCGTGGCGCTGGGGCGGGCCCGGCTGGCAGGACGTTCCCGAGAACCCGCTCGCGCCGCGGATCACCGGAGCCTGGCTCCAGGCCGCCGACCCGGGCGCGATGGCGGCTCGTTGGTCCGAGGTGATCGGCCAGCCGTGCTCGCATACCCAAGGCCGATATTCAAAATCGACCTTGTCCATCACGACGGCGAGCACGCCGTTGTCCTGGCAACCCATCGGCATCTCAAAATCGCGGGCATCAAGTTCATGGAAGAGCGAATCGAGACCCGCTATGAGTTGCGCCGACAGGGAGATGCGTGGATGACAAATTTCGGAGCAACTTGGTACATCCCGACAATGTTGGTACCGCTGTTGCTGGTGACTCAGATCATGATATTTTTCCAACTGTTCAGAGGAGCGGGCAAGGTCAACACAATTGACTAACCGCCAAGCGTATAACAATTCGTTCAACCCGGACGGCTTCGCCGCCGGATATCGCGAACCGTTGAGGCTGTTGGAGAACTTTCTTATAAGTCACGACTTGTGAGAAGAAAAACGGCTTCTTATTGATAGAGACATATAGGAAGGCAAAACTATGGCCACCTGGATTCAATTCTGTGTGGCCATAACTTCTTTCAATCTCTTGCTTGACATATCTTACTTAAATAGTAAGACATAAAAAGTAGAACGTGATTCTTCATGTTCTACCTCCTGAAACCCATTGCCCCGCAGTCACCCTCCTGGCTGTGGGGCTTTTTTTCTTGTGTTAGGAGAGAAGCATGCCAGATAGCAGAGTCCTACGAAGACTAGGACAACAACATATTCATGTCATCGCAAGAGATGGGACTTATCAACATCTGACTCCTCCAGTTCTCGATGTACTGCTCGAAAAGACTCCTCCAGTTCTCGATGTACTGCTCGAAAAGAATAACGTAATGCAGTTTAAACGATCGAGTGGTTGGGTAACTGCTGGTTTTGACCCTATTCGAGTGAAGGACAGACGTGAGGCCTCTTGCCTCTTTAACGGCCCTGATAGACGATCTGCCTTCTGAATGCTTTAGTGTCAGGCGCAGACATAATTATAAACGGTTCCTTGTAATGGTGCGTCGTTATTTTTTATCACGACTTGTGAGATGGAAAACGGCTTCTTATTGATAGAGACATTTAGAAAGCATCTTAATGCACAAAACTATGGCCACCAGGATCTATTTCTTGCTGGCCTTTCTTACATTGCAGGGGCCGTAAGAATTTTGTACTTCAGCCAATATGAGTACCCCAGAACAAGGTAGGATTACTTGCGAGAAAACATAAATAGTCTAGCAACACCAGCAGGGCTTTAGGTTTGACATGATCTTGGGTATGAAGGAGAAGAGATGAACAGTCAATTTGGGGCCGAATGTTCGGTGGGAGGGGCTCTTTATGGCTGCATTGCGCCAACTCATCAAAAGCAAATTCCTATCGTTCAAGTATACTTGATTGGCACGGAGGTGCCTGATCATGAATACAAGCCAAAGGTTGCAACAAACCATTAATGACATGGTTGATGACCATCGCGGTATACTCGCGGCGGACGAAAGCGAACCGACCATCAAGAAACGTTTCGCCACCATCAACCTCGAATCCACTGAAGAAAACCGACGCGCCTATCGCTCCTTATTACTCGAGACACCGGGACTGGGAGACTTCATCAGTGGCGTTATTCTTTTTGAAGAAACCCTCGGCCAGAAAAATGCAGTCGGCACACTCTTGGCTGAGGTCGCATGGAATCAGAAAATTGTTCCCGGCATCAAGGTCGATAAAGGCACAGAAAAACTCGTCGGCTCGTCTGGTGATCTCATCACCAAAGGACTAGACGGCCTCGCTGACCGGTTAATTACTTATATCGAAAAGGGTGCACGTTTTGCCAAGTGGCGAGAAGTTTACTCCATTACCGCCACCAATCCCACTCAATTGAGTTTACATGCAAATGCCGAAAAGCTGGCACACTACGCCGCCACCTGTCAGGAATTGGGCGTAGTCCCGATTGTCGAGCCTGAAGTACTGATGGATGGCGATCACGATATAGATCGTTGTGAAGAAGTCACCGAGCAGGTTCTGTACGCCGTATTTAAGGCGCTGTTGCAATACGGTGTGACGCTTGAACACATGATCCTGAAACCCAATATGGTCTTGCCCGGCAAAGACTGCCGAACCGCAGACCCTGATGAAATAGCAGAAGCTACCATACGAGTATTCCGCAGAGCTGTACCCGCAGCTGTACCAAGTATCAATTTTCTGTCTGGTGGTCAGAGCCCCGAAGAAGCGACAGTCAATTTGAATACCATTAACCAGATAGGCGGGCCCTGGCAGCTAAGCATTTCCTACGGACGGGCATTGCAGCAACCGGTATTGAAAGCTTGGCAAGGTAACATTGAAAATATTGAAGCTGCAGAAATCGCTCTGCTGAAACGAGCTCGCTTAAACAGTCTGGCTCGCCAGGGACACTACAAGCCCAATTTGGAGACAGATTAGCCATCTATAACTGCTGCGTGTAGAGGATATTAAAAGGTGCTGAGTAATAACACGAAGATCACATTGTATTCGACTCGAGGATATCTCTCATAATTCACGACTTCTGAGAAGGAAAACGGCTTCTTATTGATAGAGACATTTAGGAATCTAAAACAATGGCCACCAGGGTTCGTTCCTTGGTGGCCTTTTCTTATAATTCAGGGATTGTGAGAATTATGCGTTTTTGCGAATCGGGAGCATTCAAAACAATACGAGAGGATAAATAAGAAGTGCTTCTCTTTGACCTCGCCATCCGATTTCTGTAGCTTGGCAATGTCTTATATCTCAGAGGAAAAAAGAGTTTCCAATTACTGCTGAGCAGAATATCCCAAACCTCTTCGAGTGAGGTTAGCCGTTTAGGAGGAAATGGATTTTATTGTCAACTTTTCTATCGGAACAGCAGCTATTGAAAATCATGTAGGTTGTATTAAAGTTTTAATTCTCCTTTTAGGATAATTACACAACCCTTACTGTTTGTTGTCCTTTTTATAGAAACTGAATGATTGCGATTGGCAATTTTTTTGAAAGGTAGTTGTCGTGAAGATTATGAATCGAGTTTTTGTAATTTTCC
>JAAXQF010000551.1 GCA_012974435.1 Desulfuromonadales bacterium
GGCAGGTAAAGACTGGCAGGAGACATTACTGAGCCAATGGGCTCAAGCTCTCAACAAGACATAACGACAACAAGAAGACAACCACCTTAAGCCTTCTGCATATCAACTCCCAACAAGAAACGCCTTGCTTGCGCTTCCTCTCTCACCATTTCTGCAACCTGCCTATTGAAACTGGCACGCCATTTGTAATAACCCCTCTCAACAGACAACATATAACGTGGGGCAAAAGATGCTTAAGCTATTGAATAAACTGGTGTTAGGTGAGTGTTCAGAGTGCAAAAAGGAACACCATGGTTCGCAAACGATTATGTGACGAGAGCGGAGAGATGACGCACTCCTGTGTCATGTGCGTGCCTGTCGACAGCACCGATATGGGCTATCAAAGCCTTGTCCCGAAGAAGCAACGATCAACCCAGACAGTCAGACCTAAATCATCCTGCAGAACAACAAATGGTGGACAGACTTCATCAAGGCCTATATATTACGTAACTAACTGAATACACTGACAAAGAAAAATCTTGGAGAAACTGCAATGAAAACCTCCTGGCTACTCACAAGTTCAATTCTGATTATTTTGCTCTGCGGCACTTCAACGTCCTGGGCTGAAACGCGCTACGTCTCTGACCAGCTCGTCGTGTCTCTACGTGAACAACCGCAAAAAAGCTCTTCGCCTATCATCTACCTAAGAACTGATATGGCTGTTGAAATCCTTGAAGAGGCTGGCGAATATATCAAGGTCAGGAGCAAAAAGGGTGAGACTGGCTATATCCTGCAGAAATATCTAACAACAGCAAAGCCCAAATCGATCATCATCAACAAGCTGCAGAAGGAACGGGACCAACTCGCCGGGAAAATAGCAGAGATACGACAACAGTCCGCTTCGACAACGTCACAAAGCAGCAAATCGCAACAAGAGCTTGCCCTTCAATTAATTGACTTGCGAAAAAACAACACTGCATTGCAAGACAAGTGGATACAGGAACTTTCGGCCAAGAACATCGTGCTTGATGAAGAGATGGGTTCGCTGACCAGAACCGGTGTCATCAAGTGGTTTCTGGCCGGTGCCGGGGTTCTATTTTTCGGCTGGATCATTGGCAAGGCATCAGGCAATCGTCGACGCAGCAGTTTCTGACAGCAAGCAACCCTGCAAAAAAACTGATACAACATTATTTACCCAGAGAGAAACATGACTCGGGTTCGCTTGCACGAAAAGCTTGCCTCTTCTCGTTTATTCCCGGCATTCCTGTTAAACTTATCTCAGCAGCACTCAAACTCTTTCAGAAATAAGGATTAAGGTCTCCCAGATGACCAACAACGATATTTTACGACGAATCCGCTACACCTTCGACCTGAATGACTCGCAGATGATTGCGATTTTCCATCGGGCAGAGCACGAAGTCACCCGCGAAGAGATCAGTGACTGGCTGAAAAAAGATGATGACCCTGCATTCAAGGACTGCAGCGACACCAGGATGGCCATCTTCCTGAATGGTTTTATAAACAAAAGACGAGGAAAAAGAGAAGGGGCTCAGCCTAAACCGGAGACGAGGCTGAATAACAATATCATTTTTACAAAGCTGAAAATCGCCCTGAACCTGAAAGCCGAAGAGATCATTGAAATCCTCGCCCTGGCCGGCTTCCATATTGGCAAGCACGAACTGAGTGCCTTCTTCCGCAGACCTGACCACAAGCACTACCGTGAATGCAAGGATCAGATCCTGCGCAATTTTTTACAAGGGGTTCAACTCAAATTTCGGGAAGAGTGATAAAAGCAGGAAGCTAAAGATCATTCAGCAGACGATAGATTTTCTGCTGCAGACCCCAGGTTGTCTTTGCATACTCGTCAAAGTCCCGCTCTTCAAAGAGTAACCGAGCACCATCCAGAGTGTCGTGGGCTTTCATAAGAACCGGCGTCAACTGGAATTCAAGTTTCATTCGGGGGACTTCTCCGACCTGCTCGACCCATTCCTGCAAACCTTTGTTGGCCTTCTTGACAACCCGTGAAGGTTGTTCAGCGTTCACATCACAACCTTTGAGCTTCACCCAAAAATCGTTAACGTCTTTTGCTATATCACGAAAGCGGTTCGAGATACTCATCCGCCACATCCTTTCAAATCAATCTTGATTTACAACCAACATCAATATCTAACTTTGACACCGGTCAACAGATAAAAACATCTTCACTTTCATCTAGAGATCCCAGATGGACACATCCTAGTAGAACCATGGCATCATGACAACCGAAAAGGCGGGTTTGCTGTTGACTGAGTGTTAAGGAGACTGATAATCTTCAACTTCAACAACTAAAGAATGTTTTACGCCCTGGGGGAGTAGCTTCTACTGAGAGTCTGCGTTATGGACGACCCCTCGAACCTGATCCGGGTTATACCGGCGTAGGGAAGCGGCGCAATTTTCGGGGTTTCCTCGGAAAGGGCCGCCATGTGCGGCTCTTGGTGTTTAAAGCCCCTGCTTTTTATGAGATCTACTATGCAGATCAAAGTCAACGAACAGGATCACTCTTTTGAAGAAAACGCGTCGCTCGGTTCGGTCAGAGACCGCATCAAGTCAGACGCCGACCTGTTGATTGTCAATGGCTTTCCTGCATCGGCAGAGGCCGTACTGAGCAACGGCGACCAGGTGGTTCTGATAAAACGTGGAGAGGCTCCCGGAGCTGAAGAATTTGATGCCCTGATGACCGCCCGCCACACCCCGGGCGTCCATGCAACGGTCAAAGGTGCAACCATCGGCATTGCCGGTGTCGGTGGCCTTGGCTCTGCCATAGCGATAGCACTGGCCAGGACCGGCATAGGCCACCTGATTATTGCCGACTTCGATCTCGTCGAGCCTTCCAACCTGAATCGGCAGCAATACTTTATTGACCAGATCGGACTGCCAAAAGTCTATGCCCTTCGCGACACCCTGGCACGTATCAACCCGCACGTCCGCGTGACCGCCTGCCACCTGCGCTTGACTCCGGAGAACATCGCAGAAGTCTTCGGTCATGCCCAGGTCCTGGTGGAAGCCTTTGACCTCGCAGACCAGAAAGTTATGCTGATCGAGAACTTTGCAGCAAGGTTCCCGGACAGACCGATGGTGTCCGGCTCCGGCATGGCAGGCTATGGCCCGGCGAATACCATTCTGACCCAACAAGTCGCCAGG
>JAAXQF010000070.1 GCA_012974435.1 Desulfuromonadales bacterium
GAGTGATGATCGAGTTAGATCAGGTCGATAAGCTGGCAGCAGCATCTCTTGACGGATATTTGGTCAGAAAAGATCTGGTGCGAACCTTTAGCCGTCAATTCCCGGTACCGACGTATGTTGTCGAATTTCTCTTGGGCCGGTATTGCGCCAGTATCGATCAGGATGAGATCGATGAGGGGCTGGAAATAGTCCAACGCCAACTAGCCGATCGCACAGTTAGAGCGGGTGAAGAAGAACTCTTTAAGTCTCGCGCACGAGAAAGCGGCGAAGTCAAAATTATTGATATTATCACCGCCCGTCTGGATGCGAAGTCGGATTCTTACCTGGCAACCATTCCCAGTCTGCAATTGAAAGATGCCCTTATTGAGCCGGAGCTGGTCAGTAGTCATGAGCGGATGCTGACCGGTGGGTTTTATGCTGAGATTACCCTGGATTATGACTCGATCATTGCCCAGGAGAAGAGCGGTCGGCCCTTTGGCGTTCGGCAGCTCAGGGCAATTCAACTCTCAAAGCGAGACGTTCTCGATACGCTGGCGGAAGCCCGTGTTCACTTCAGCACCGAAGAATGGAAGTGCTTTCTGCTGCGATCGATCGGCATTGAACCTAGTGAACTGTCTGAACGCCAGAAGAATGCCATGCTGCTGCGCATGGTGCCTTTTGTCGAAAGTAACTACAATCTAGTAGAGCTTGGTCCTCGTGGTACCGGCAAAAGCCACCTTTTCCAGCAGATTTCGCCCTACGCCCATTTAATTTCAGGCGGGAAGGCAACAGTCGCCCGCATGTTTGTTCATATGGGGACCGGACAGCGGGGTTTGGTCTGTCAATACGATGTCGTCTGCTTTGATGAAGTCTCCGGCATATCCTTCGACCAGAAGGACGGGGTCAACATCCTGAAGGGTTACATGGAGTCTGGCGAATTCAGTCGGGGCAAGGAAAGTATCCGGGCAGATGGCAGCATTGTTCTGGTCGGGAATTTTGATGTGGATGTCGAACATCAACAACGGATTGGCCACCTCCTTGGCCCTATGCCGCCAGAAATGCGCGACGACACTGCCTTCATGGATCGGATTCATGCCTTCCTGCCAGGCTGGGATGTTCCGAAAATTGGTAAAGAGATACTGACCAATCATTTTGGGCTGGTCAGTGATTTCCTTTCAGAATGTTGGAGCCAGCTGCGTAATCAAAGTCGGGTCAGTCAACTTCAGAATCGGGTCTTTTTTGGCGGATCGCTCTCAGGGCGTGATACAAATGCGGTCAACAAGACCATCAGCGGGTTACTGAAGCTGATCTATCCCGGCAACTGCGCTGAGGTCCCTGAAGAGGATCTGGAGTGGGCAGTACGGATTGCGATGGAGGGTCGGCGGCGCGTGAAGGAGCAGCAAAAACGGATCGGCGCTGCAGAGTTCCGGAACACTCATTTCAGCTATGTCATGGGGGCTGACGGGATAGAAAAATTTGTCTCCACTCCAGAACTACAGAGTGATAACAGCATCGGTGGCGATCCGTTAGAACCGGGACAGGTGTGGAGCATTAGTCCTGGGGGGATGGATGAAAACCCTGGTCTCTATCGTATCGAAATAAACGAAGGGCCAGGTTCGGGTGTCAAAATTCTCAACAAGCCGGTTCCGCCCGCGTTTCGTGAGAGCATGAGTTATGCGGAGCAGAACCTCTATTCCAGGGCTATACAGTTGGTTGGCGACAAAGATCCTCGGCACCATGAATTTACCGCTCAACTCCGTGCGTTTGATGCCTCGAAGTCGGGAGCCAAGTTAGGCATGGCATCTCTGATTGCATTGAGTACCTCTCTCTTGAAGAAAAGTGTTCGTGGTGGATTAATCGTTATTGGAGAGATCAACTTAGGCGGTTCGATTGAGCCGATACATAATCCGGTACCGATTGCTGAAATTGCTGTCGAAAAAGGCGCAACAGCCCTGCTGATGCCGGTCACTTGCCGTCGTCAACTCGTTGATCTGTCTGATGATATGGCGACCAAGATTGATATTCAGTTTTACTCTGATGCTAAGGACGCACTTTTGAAGTCGATAGTAGAGTAATTGTTGGTTCCCATTTTTAAACTCTTACCCCATTCTGTGACACAGTATTGCAAGCCTTCAAGGCTTAGCGGTGATGTGATGCCTTGGGGGTATATTTGGGGGTATCTTAATATACTCAATCCTCGTAAGTGCATTAAAAACAGTTTGTTAGCTCTTTAGTTGCATGGACGCCACCTCCACCATTAAGCAAAAGGGCGATCCCAATAGGGGGCGCCCTTTTTGGTTTGCCCAGCGGAG
>JAAXQF010000398.1 GCA_012974435.1 Desulfuromonadales bacterium
CTTTTGTCGCCAGCGGTTTCGAGCACTCTGTGGCCAATATGTACTATATCCCTACAGGAATTTTTCTGGCGGCCCCCTTGGGACTATCCGCAAGTGGTCCGACTTGGGGAGGCTTTCTGGGCAACATCATCCCCGTTGTCCTGGGCAATATTATCGGAGGGGTTATTTTCGTCGGTTTTGCTTACTGGTTTATTCATCTGAAGGGCAAAAACCTGGCTTCGAACTAACCCCACACCCCTGGAAAGCCACCTGCCTCAGCAGGTGGCTTTCCAATTTACTTCAGGCGGTTTGTTGAGACTCCACGCAGGTTCGCTACCAGGCAATTAATTCAATCTGGCACTACGATACTCATATACCGATTACAACACTCTAAAAAACTCTATCAAGGTGAACGCTATGATACGAAATCTTTTTAAACTCGTGGTTTTTCTGATATTTGTCCCGCAGTTTGCTTCTGCCCAAACCAGCAGATTAGCAAGCAACTTTGCATTAAATTTCGACCCACTGAGCGGCCGATGGGAGGCCTCGATTGATGCTCCAGAACGGGCTTTTGAGGTCATGATGGCTGACATGGCCCATGATAACGTTGCCCTAGGGATTGTACAGGTGGGCAAAGAAACAGTGACAAGGGTGAACCCCGCTAGCAGACAGTTGACTCAATCAAGCACTACGATGTCATCCGGGAGGATCGTCACCACGGATCTTACCAATAATTCTGGCCCCCTTTTTTAAATTTTTTCTACATGCCAAGACATAACTCGACCCGCTCCTGCTGAGTGAAGTATTGCGGCAAGCCACTGACATAGAGTGTTCGTGAAACCAGCTTGTCACGGGGAGTGAATTGGAGGCGGGTCACAGCCTGCTCGGCCTCTTCCAATCTGTCGAGCAGTTGGCGGCAGTGCTGGTAATAGGTCCCCCCACTTCTGTCGCTGTCACATGACGGGTGGTGCGATAAGACAGCTTGGCCTCCAGACTCTCATCCAAACCATTGATCTACCGGCTGACATAGGCGGCGGATAACTCAAGCCGCCTGGCTGCGGCAGTAAAGCTGTTGGTCTCCGCCACTGCTACGAATTCTCCAATCCCTTCTCCTTTTCGCATTGCCACCTCCCAGGTAATAGTCTTTTGCAGATTCTGGCAATTATCATTGCTGGCAGAGATAAGTAGAATACGTCTATCGCAAAACAAGGGAATAGCAGGAGACATTTCCATGATTAAACCTCGTGCGTCAGGCACCGACGGACGCCCACTCAGCCCTTCCGACATCTCGAACAGAAATGGAGAAATAACATGTGGAAAGAGGCTTGGCAGATACTCGTTATCGCTACGGCAATGCTGATGTATTTGCTCTTTGAGTATTCCCTTTTTAACGAGCTAGGTTGGCAGGGGGAGCAGACAGGGAATCTGCTTATTACCGTCTTTGCGGTGGTTCCCCTAGTGGGCCTGCTGTTCCGCCCCTCCCACATTGACCTGGGCGAGATGTTTGTCGAAGAAGAAAATTGCTCTTCAGAGCAATAAGGGGTTGATTGCACTCACTCCCAGATTAGCAGCTCAGTGGTAATAGTCTTTTGCAAAATACGCCAATTATCATCTTGGCGGAAATTACGTAAAGTACATCCATAGCAAAACGACGCGCCAAACAAGGCGCAAAAAACTATAGAGGAGAAACTCATGTCAGCATTCACCGTTCCAAGAAAAACTTATCACGGCCCTGGTTCCTTGGAGAACCTGAAAGAGGTCGAAGGAAAAAAGGCAGTTATCGTTATCGGTAAAGAATCAATGAAGCGATTCGGCGTCCTCGACCAAACCATTAATTACTTGAAGGAAGCCGGTGTTTCTTCGGCTGTCTTCAGTGGGGTAGAACCTGATCCCTCCATTGAGACCGTCATGAAAGGGGTGGATTTCTTCAACCAAGAGAATCCCGATCTGATTGTCGGCCTGGGCGGCTGTTCGGCCATCGACGCCGCAAAGGCCATGTGGGTATTTTATGAGCATCCCGGCACGACCTTTGAGGAGATCATTCCGCCCTTCACCATCAAGCCTCTGCGTAACAAGGCCCGCTTCGTAGCCATCCCTTCCACCAGTGGAACAGGCACCGAAGTGACCTGCGTTTCGGTCATCACCGACCGCAGCAAGGGGACCAAATATCCCCTGGTCTCCTATGAGCTTACCCCCGATATGGCCATCGTCGACGGGAACGTGAGCAAGAGCATGCCTCCCCATATCACCGCGAACACCGGGCTGGATGCACTGTCCCACGATGTTGAGGCCTTTGTCGCGACAATGG
>JAAXQF010000448.1 GCA_012974435.1 Desulfuromonadales bacterium
TGCGTACAGTGATTGAACGTTTCCCGGTTATTGGTTCTCTTGAAGAGGAAGCAACAGCACAAACCACCTCGGGCAGCGGCAAAGTCACACTGGGTATCATCATCGCTGCAATTATTCTTGCCGTGGTCATTTTTCTGGTGCTTTAGCGCCTTGGTTTGTCAAGAATAATTCTTTGCCCTTAAAAATTTGCATTCTTGATTTTTTTGCCCGGCTCGGTTATTCTCCGCGCCATGTTCCGTTACCTGATTTTATTCGGCAGTATCATCTGGGCAAGCCTGCTTCTCCTTTCCTGGAGCGGGCCAGCTGAAACAGCTGCCCAGCCGACACCAGTTGTCAAAAACGCCACCTGAACCCGGGAGGCGTTTTTAATTTCAGGATTGCTCCTCCTCTTCATTCTTTACGTCAAGCAACGACAAGAGTCACCCTGACGCGACCCGCGTCGTGCAAACTCCGCATCAATCGCGTTGAGAACCTCCCATTTTTTGAGCGACCAGAGCGGTGCCAAAAGTTGCGCCCTGGGGCCATCACCGGTCAAACGGTGAATCAAAGTCTCGGGATGCAGACGCTCCATGCAATCAACAACCAGCGCAACATACTCCTCCATGCCCATCACTGAAACTTCACCCTCGGCATAAAGATCACCAAGAGGCGTATCCTGCAGAACGTGGAGCAGGTGCAGCTTCACGCCCTCGACCTTCAACTGCGCAAGAATATCCATGGTCTGCAGTATGTCGTCGTGACTTTCACCGGGCAGACCGAGGATCACGTGCACACAGATACGCAAACCGCGTGACTTTGCACCCTGCACAGCCCCGACAAAAGTCGCAAAATCATGACCACGCCTTAACCAGTCAAGAGTGCGATCGTGGCTACTCTGCAGGCCTAACTCCAACCAGAGGTAGGTTTTTTCATGATATTCAGCAAGCAGGTCCAGAACCTCGGCAGGAACACAGTCCGGCCGCGTGCCAATCGCCAGACCGACCACATCCTCAACTGCCAGCGCTTCATCATAAAGGGCTCGCAATTCTTCGACAGGAGCAAGGGTGTTGGAAAAAGGCTGGAAATAGGCCATGAACTTACCCGCCTTATACTTGCGGGTCATGACCTCCTTGCCCTGTTCAATCTGTGCGGCAACACTCAACTGGCGTTCAATGCCAACCGACCCGGAACCACCCGGGTCACAGAAGAGGCAACCGGCGCCAGACCTGCCACCATTGCGGTTAGGGCAACCAAAACCTGCGTCAACGGAGATTTTGTGGACACGTCCACCGAAACGTTCTTTAAGATGACTGGAGAAAAGCTGATAGGATTTCATCAATTCAACCAACTGATTCACAAAACTGTGAAGGAAAATAGTTAAACGGACCGGGCTCAAGAAGTGTCAACCTGTTGCGGGTTCACGCTTAATTCAACTATGCCATCTTGTTCTGACGGGGGCAAGGAGACAAAGCTATGGAACCGGATTGCGGTGAAGCTTCGGGTTGGTATAATGAACGGGGCCTCGCTACGCCCTTTTTTAAGGAGTGCACCATGGCACACTTGCTGGTCATTGATGACGAGGGTGACATTCGCCACCTTTATGCGGCTGAACTGGAGGATGAGGGGCACAGCGTTATCACCTGCGGCAACCGCAGCCAGGCGCTTGAGCAATTGCGCCATCAGGTTTTCGATCTGATCATCCTCGATATCCAGCTTGAACAGGAGAGTGGCCTGGAACTCCTGCAGCAAATAGCCCGCGAGAGTGAGAAGACACCCGTGATTCTCTGCACCGCCTACAGTTGTTACAAGGAGGATTTTTCCTCCTGGCTGGCAGATGCCTACGTGGTCAAAAGCTCCAATCTCGACGAACTGAAAAATGAGGTCCGCCAACTGCTCGCAAAACCCTGACATCTCCACCAAAGAGAGCCAGACCCACCTTGTTACGATAAGGAGACTTCATTGAAAGCTGTCATCATGGCGGGAGGCTTCGGCACCCGCATTCATCCTCTGACCATCAGCATGCCCAAGCCGATGATTCCGCTGATCAACCGACCGATCATGGAACACATCGTTAACCTGCTCAAGCAACACGGTATTACCGACCTGGTGTTACTGCTCTTCCACCAACCGGAAGCCATCAAAAAGTATTTCGGTGACGGCAGCGAGTTCGGCGTTCATATCACTTACGTGACCCCGTTGGAGGACTTTGGCACCGCCGGCGCAGTCAAGGCGGCAGCGAAACACCTCGATGAAAGATTTATGATCATCAGTGGTGACCTTTTAACCGATTTCGACCTCTCAAAAGCAATAGCGTTCCATGAGAAAAAACAGGCGAAGGCAACCATCACCCTGACAGCGGTCACCGACCCTCTTCAATTCGGCGTTGTTATCACCGACAAAGAGTCCCGCATCACCAAGTTTCTTGAGAAACCCGGTTGGGGAGAAGTCTTTTCCGACACCATTAACACGGGCATCTATATTCTGGAGCCGGAAGTTCTGGAGCTGATCCCGGAGGGGGAAAATCGTGACTGGGCCAAGGATGTCTTTCCAAAGATGCTTGAGAATGCAGACGATCTGTTTGGTTGCGACCTGCAAGGTTACTGGGCCGACATCGGCAATCCGGAGGCATACCTCGAGGCATGTCAGGACATCTGCCACGGCAAGATTACGGTAAAGATTCATGAGCCGGCCCGGCCAACAGAAGAGAAGATATTTATCAGCCCTGACGCCCAGGTCGACGAACAGACCAGACTCTCCGGCATGGTCGTTCTGGGAGACAACACCAGGATCAAAGGTAAGGCAAGCCTTACCAACTGCGTGGTCGGCCGCAACTGCCAGATCGAGGAAAACGTCACCCTTGAGGATGCCATTCTCTGGGATAACGTCTATATCAAGGCGGGAACTAGGATCACAGGGTCGAATCTTGGGCATCGGGTTCGCGTCGGCAAGAATTCAGTCATCGAATCCGGCGTTGTGATTGCGGATGAGACGATGGTCGGTGATAACGTCAATATTCGACCCAATGTTAAAATCTGGCCGCGCAAGGTCATCGAGAGCGGATCGACCGTTTCGACCAACCTGATCTGGGGAGAGAAGTGGCGTAAAAGCCTCTTCGAAGGTGCCCTGGTGCGCGGCATGACCAATGTTGAAATGACTCCGGAGTTTTCTGCCCGCCTCGGTGCAGCCTACGGATCAACCCTGCCCAAGGACAGCTATATCCTGGCCGGTCGCGATGCCATTCGCTCATCACGAATGCTCAAACGCTCTTTCGTTGGCGGGTTGCTTTCTGCCGGGGTAAACGTTCGTGACATCAAGATGGTCTCACTGCCGGTGTTACGCTACAAGCTGACCACCTTCGGTGAAGTTGGCGGCATACATTTTCGCCAGTCGCCAGAAGATCCGGCCGCCACGGAGATTATTTTCTTTGACGCCGATGGCAACGAGATCCCCTCCGGCACGGCCAAAGGGATTGAACGCATCTACTTTAAGGAGAACTTTCGCCGCGCCCATTATTCTGAGCCGGGCGGCATCGAAGAACTGCCTCGCCTTTATGATTTCTATCGCGAAGGCTTTCTGCGTGGACTGGACAACGACTTGCTGAAGAAGGCTGCCCCGAAGGTCGTCCTTGATCTCAACCATTCTCCTGCCGCAGACCTGTTACCCGACCTGCTCACTGACCTCGGGTTTGAGGTAACCGAGTTGAACTCGCACGTTCATGAGAAAGCCATGGACATGTCGACCGACGAGATGGAAGCCGCTCTGGACCGATTGAGTCGCATCGTAAAAACCCTGGAGGCTGATGCCGGCTTCTGGATCGGCCCTTCCGGCGAAAAAATCCGTGTGGTCAGCGGTGCGGGACATATCTTCACCAGCCGTGAGGCGATTAGCGTCCTTACTGTTCTGGGTTGCGCAGTGGAGAAAGAGGGCAGACTGGTTGTCCCGGTCGCGGCTCCTCAAGCCGTTGACGAACTGGCACAAGCCTCCGGGCTAACCGTGGAACGAACCCGCTCTGACGGTTACTCATTGGTCGAAGCCGCCCGCAACCGACAGGTCCGTTTTGTGGCGTCGATGGATGACCGCTTCGGCTACCCAAAATTTCAACCACACTTCGACGGGCTCTTTGCCACCGCCAAGATCATGGAACTTACAGTACGTGCCGAGCTGTCTCTGGACCAGGCTTTCGCCACACTCCCCCGCAACTATTACCATCACCTGGAGCTGTCATGCCCCTGGGAGAGCAAGGGTGGACTGATGCGCAGAATAAGCGAATACGCCGTCGATCAACGAGCCTCGTTTACCGATGGTGTGCGCATCGACACGGAGCAGGGATGGGTGCTGGTCCTGCCTGACCAACACCGCCCGATCGCTCATATCTACGTTGAAGCCACAGCGGAAGATGCCGCTAACGAGCTGCGCGAACTTTATCACGGAAAAGTCTCCGGCTGGCTCGCCGAGCTGGCCGAGGCTAACCCCTCCTGACTTTTAAGTGATTGACACCCTTGGTAAGAAGAATCAGGATCATTGACAGCAACGCTTAGGCAGTGATCGATGTACCCTGCCTGCTGAAAAGGCCTTGTCGCCTTTTTGGTGAATCTAGGTTTTCCATAATTATCAGAAGCTGGAGTCTGAAACTGGATGTCCCCAATTTTTAGCAATAAATTATTACTGAAGAAACAAACTCTTTATCTCCTGCGACAAGCGGGTTTAAGTGAGGTCGCTGAAGGTAACATTGATATCCATGCGGCTCGCAGGATTGCTCTCTGGCGGCAGAGTTCCGGAGCAGAGGTCTATCTTTTCGCACTGTTAACAACGGCGTGCAGAGAGATGGCCCGACATTACCTGTCCCAGTTGGACCTGCAACCTGGCCTCTCTAGAATTCATTCCGCCAAGGGAGAACACGCTCTCCCCGAGCTATCGACAGCCTATCAAGCTTATCTTGATTGTTATCCCGGCGAAGCCCTCAGCCTGGTCAACGAACCGGGAATGGCAACGTCAGCCATTCAGGCCAGACAAACATTGCTTGCCGACCTTTTTTTCCTCGATGCTCTAAGCGACAACCCGGCGACAGAATCTTTCAAAGACCTGCTCGATGACAGAGATATGCGTTCACGCCTTGATTATCGCAGCATGGTCATGCAACTCGCCAAGTTCGTGGAGCCATTGCGAGGGCATGGCAAATCGCTGTCGGAGTTACTGCGAAGCCCTGCGATGGAGAATCCACACAACTTGGCCGAGCAGGTTTCTTACGTCGTCAAAAACTGGGCACCATGGCTGCCACATGAAGTCATTATGGAGATGCAGGTTGCCGTTGCCCTCTCCGAGGAAGAAAACCGCCCTCATTTGCCCGGTCCCGGACCATCACCTATGCCACTGTTTGGCACAGGTGACGGTAGTGATGCACCCGCGGCCTTCACTGCCGACACGGATTGGATGACCACCAGCGTCCTGCTGGCCAAATCGATCTACGTCTGGCTCGACCAGCTCAGCAGCCATTACCAACGCACCATCACCACCTTGGCGGAAATTCCGGAGGAGGAGCTGGTCAGCCTGGCAAACCGTGGCTTCAACGCCCTCTGGCTGATCGGTATCTGGGAGCGTTCCAGGGCATCTAAACGCATCAAGCAACTGTGCGGCAACCCGGAAGCGGAAGCTTCCGCATATGCCCTGCATGCCTATCGGGCGGCAGAAGATCTGGGGGGCGAGAACGCTTTGCAGGATCTCGAGTCTCGTTGTCGTCAGCACGGCATACGGTTGGCCTGCGACGTCGTCCCCAACCATACCGGCATCGACTCCGAGCTGGTCATGGAACATCCTGACTGGTTTCTACAAACCGATCAGCCTCCCTATCCGGCCTATGATTTCACCGGGCCTGACCTGTGCGAGACTGCAGGTATCAGCATTCGCATCGAAAAGGGCTATTGGGACCACAGTGATGCTGCCGTCGTCTGTGAACATCATGATCATGCCAGCGGGCGCCGTCGCTACATCTATCATGGCAACGATGGTACTCATATGCCTTGGAACGACACGGCCCAACTCAACTTCCTGCTACCCGAAGTCCGACAGGCTATGAGCGACCTGATACTGGCTATTGCTAGGCGCTTCAGCCTGATTCGCTTTGACGCCGCCATGACCTTGGCACGTAAACATTTTCGCCGACTCTGGTTTCCACCACCGGGCGGCAGCGCCGGGGTTCCGTCGCGTTCAGCTTTTGCCCTGTCCGACGAGGACTTTACCGCAGCCTTCCCGGTCGAATTCTGGCGTGAGGTGGTGGACCGCATTAACCGCGAAGCTCCGGATACGCTTCTGATCGCCGAGGCCTTCTGGCTGATGGAGAGCTATTTTGTGCGTAACCTGGGTATGCACCGGGTTTACAACAGCGCCTTTATGAACATGCTCAAGCGGGAAGAGAACGCCAAGTACCGCCAGATTCTTAAAGACACGCTGGCCTACAATCCGGAGATATTAAAGCGCTATGTCAATTTCATGAACAATCCTGACGAAGAGACCTCCGTTGAGCAGTTCGGCAAAAGCGATAAATATTTCGGCGTCGCCACCCTGCTGGCCACCCTGCCCGGTCTGCCGATGTTCGGCCACGGTCAGGTTGAAGGCTACCGTGAAAAATATGGCATGGAATACCGTCGCGCCTACTGGGAAGAAGAGCCAGACATCGGATTTATTCAACATCATGAACAACAGATCTTTCCCCTTTTACGCTCCCGGCATCTGTTCGCCGATGTCGAACATTTCTCTCTTTACGATTTTATGACCGACCAGGGAGTCGATGAAAACGTCTTCGCTTACAGCAATGGTCCGATCGATCAAAAGCTCCTGATCGTTTATAACAATACGACTCAAGCAACCCGGGGACGAATTCATCTGGCGTCGGACAAAGCCTCGCCGGAGGAGGAAGGGGTCGCCCTGCCGATGCCGCCATTCTGGCAAGAGCTGGGGCTTGATCAATCCAACGATCCTTTCTGCCGTTTTCGTGACCAGCAGGGCAACCAACAACTGGTCTCTCGAGAGCAGCTGACCCATGGCCTCGAGCTGCAGCTTGATAGCTACGAACACCGGGTGTTCAGTGACTTCCAGACGCTCAGCGACGAAGACGGTTCCTGGCAGAAACTTTATCATCACCTTAATGGTCGTAAGGTCTCCAACCTTGAGCGCGAACGGCTGAAGTTGCTCTATCAACCTCTCTGGAAGGCTTTTGCCGCCCTCTTTGATCAGGGCCGCCTACATGTCCTGGCGGGCGGCTTGATGACAGTGCGACAGACCAGCCCAATTGAAAAGATCATTGTAGAATTAAGCGCGGAGTGTAACGCCTTCGCCAGCATGATCGAGACCTCCACACCAGGTGAGGGCTACCAGTCGACCACACTGGTCGACTTAAAGACTCTCTTCGCAGACTTGTCCGGTTGGCTGGCTGAATTGGCCGTGGCTGAAGCTCCAGATAAAATGCTCGCCGGGCAATGGCAGGGAACGCGTTCTCAGACAGGGCTTGGCGTAACAATCCTCAGCTGGATGATGCTGCAGAACCTGTCTCAAACCCTCGGCTTTCCAGATGAATCTCGTTGTTTTGAAGCCTTTCGTTCCTTCGGCCTTGATTTTTCCTGGCAGGAAAGCGCTGTGTCAGAAGATCAAGGCAGAAACGTTTTCCTTGCCACCCTTCTGACAAAGACTGCCGTTATGCAACCTCACCCGGCTGTTGATGCCCATACTTTTACTCACCTCTGCCAAGACCGCGACAACAGCAGGTTCCTGGGTGTGAACAGGCAGGAGGATCAGACCTGGTTTTTACAGGAGGGTATGACCGCTCTGGCCGGAGCCGTGGCGCTTCAGGCCGGCGTCATGCAACTTCGTGCAGGCCAAGGCAAAGAGGTAGACGCCATCTCGGCAGCGTCTGCCGAGCACCTACGCCAACGCCTGGCCCGTGCTGCAGCGATCGGCTACCGACTGGATAAATTCCTCGATTTGAGTTAGAATGCTGCCCTCAAATGACAACTCAAGAAGACAAAAGAACCTCGATCTCAGCGCCGATGAAACTGCTCATGGTCGCCTCGGAAGCTGCGCCCTTCGCCAAAACCGGAGGACTTGCCGACGTTGTCGGCTCTCTACCCCCGGCCTTGTGTTCCCTCGGTCATGATGTGCGACTGGTTCTGCCCTGGTACCGCCGGGTGCAAGCAGTCACCGGAGAACTCCCCTTAAGTCAAAACAAGCTGTCGGTTCCCATGGGTGGGCACAGCTACAAAATGGGCTATCGTACAGGAGAATTCCAGGGCGTTCAGGTCTACTTTCTTGACTACCCTGAATACTATGACCGAGATGAACTTTACGGCGAACAGGGCCATGACTACCCAGACAATGCCGAACGCTTTGGCTTGCTCAGCAGTGCTGCTATTGAGCTCGCCCGCCACCTCGACTTCATTCCTGATGTCATCCATGCTCACGACTGGCAGGCAGGCCTGATCCCGCTTTACCTGCATCAACAACTCTGGCGAGACGCTTACTTTGCCGGCACCGGCTCTCTCTTCAGCATCCACAACCTCGGTTACCAGGGCACCTTTCCTCTGGAAACCGCGCAAGTCCTGGGCATTGATCAAAGCTTGCTGAGATCCGAGGGCATTGAATATCATGGCAAGCTCTCCCTGCTGAAAGCAGGTATCCGCTTTGCCAGCCAGGTTAACACTGTCTCTCCGACCTACTGTCAGGAGATTCAAACCCAAGAACAGGGAATGGGTCTCGATGGCCTGTTACGCTCGCGGGCAGACCACCTGCACGGGCTATTGAACGGGCTGGACGGCAAGCTCTGGTCTCCGGCCCAGGATCATACGCTCTCGCAGACCTACTCTCCGGAGGATCTTTCCGGCAAAGCGGTCTGCAAACAAAAGCTACAGGAAGAACTCGGACTTCAGATTGAACCCGAGACAGCGATCGTGGCCATGGTCACACGCCTCGACACCCAGAAAGGGATTGATCTGGTTCTGGAGAGTTGGGAGAAGATCCTGTCGCGAAAATTGCAGTTGGTCATCCTCGGCACCGGCAACCCTGATTACGAACGGCGACTGGCCGAGGCTGCTGACTTTTATCCGGGACAGGCCAAGGTCCTGCTCCGCTTTGACGATGCCCAGTCACGGCGGATCTATGCTGGCAGCGACCTTTTCCTGATGCCGAGCCGCTATGAGCCTTGCGGCCTCGGTCAGCTGATTGCCTTGCGCTACGGCTGCGTCCCTCTGGTTCATGCAACAGGTGGCCTCGCAGATACGATTATCGACCCGCAAATCGCCCCCGAAACAGCAAATGGTTTCGTCTTTGAAGAATATCAGCATGCAAGCCTTCTGCAGGGGTTGGATAGAGCCCTGGAGGCTTACAGAGAACCGCCACTCTGGCAGAAGATAAGACACCAGGGAATGACTCAGGATATGTCCTGGCACCAGGCGGCAGAACAATATCTGGATCTCTATCGATTATGTAAAAAGGGATTGCAATGACGGAAGAACAAGACAAGAGCACTGAAACGGAACAAGCTGAAGTCGAGATCAAGAAAGAACGCTTTCCGGAACTTGCGGAGCTGCAGGAGAAGACCCAGCGCCGCCTGCGCAGCAATCAGCGTTTTCTGGAACGATTCATGGATGAAGACTTTGACGATCTGGACGATGACGATCTTGCTGATGGCGACGATGATGAACCGGAGCAGTTTGAAGAGCTTTAGCAGGGCAACGTAAATTTAAGCCAGGTTATCCAGGTATTCCTGCCATTCGGTAGGCAACATATCGCGCTTGCGGGTATTACAGTCTTTGCACGACGCGACACAGTTGCCTTTGCTGCTGCGACCACCACGCACCAGGGGGACAACATGATCCAGCGTCAACTCGGCAGCGACAAAATGGCCGCCGCAATAGTGACACAGCCCCGTTGCAATCCGGTTGTTCCACCACTGGGAGCGTCTTAGCTCACGGGCCTTCTGGCGCTCGCGCCGCAACTGTTCTTCAGGAATGTCAGCGAAAAACTGCATGAGCACAGGATACAGAATCCGGCCAAGGGAATACAGCAAAAACAAGGATAATTTGTTTCCTCTGTCTGCGGTCTGCGGTATTCTAACGTGTTGCTGTTTTTTATATTCAAGGGATTATAGATGAAC
>JAAXQF010000550.1 GCA_012974435.1 Desulfuromonadales bacterium
GCTTTTTTTCTTATAAGTCACGACTTCCGAGAAGAAAATCGGCTTCTTATTGATAGAGGTATTTAGGAAGTTCTTTAATTCACATATTGCAGGCCACTTGGATCAACTCCAGGTGGCCTTTTCTTATTTGTCAGGGGTAATAAGAATTTCGCATTTCGGTCAATCAGACCACCTTCTGACAATGTAGGAGGATAAATAAGAATCCATCGCTTTGACTTTAGCTCTTGGTTAGATAAAGTTTTTACGTCTTATTTGATGGCTTTCATGGGGGATGGAATGGTGAGCAGGCAAGCAGGACATTCTAAACAAACTTTAGACCGCTGTTGTCGGCTTACGCTGACCAGCGGTTTTTCTTGCGTGACAGGACTGTCAGTATAAGCTTGGGAAGATTCAGGGTGTGACGGAGATTGACCAAGAAAGTCAGAGGAGGGGGCAACAGTTTGATTCCAATTAGTAAGATGGGTATGACACTCAGACCAGAATTTAAGTATGGAGAACACTGTGATCAAAAAGAGGATATTGGTTGTTGAGGACGAAGAGACCCTCTTAGAGCTGGAATCTATTCTATTGACCTCGAAGGGTTACAACGTTGAGGTGGCGAAGGATGGTAAGTCTGCATTGGAATTGGTGGCAAACATGAAGCCAGATCTGGTTCTTCTCGACATTATGATTCCGGAGATTGATGGATTCGAGGTCTGTCGGCAGATCAAGGCCAACAAGGCGACCCGTCATATTCCAGTGATAATGCTTTCGGCCAAAAAGGGCAAAAAAACCTTGTCATGGGTGAGCAAGCTGGCGCCGACTGGTATATAATAAAACCATTCAAGTCGGCGATGGTCATCGAAACCATTGACAGGTTACTCTCTTGAATCTCGGCCTCAATGTCCTCAGGGGTTGTTTATTGTTTTTGAGTGCCCTTCGCAAAAGGGCCTGGGGGATGGCACGTTTGAGTTTTTCGACCATCTTCTTTGTCAACCTCTCGAAATTGAGATAGACGTAGTTGCCAATTCCTTAACTGCGATGTCCCTTTGGAGTTTATATGGCCATTAAATTGGTTGCTGCGGATCCACACCCACTCTCTCTCCTTGGTTTGGCCCAGCTATTGAAATCAGAACCTGGATTTGAGCTTCTTGCCAGTTGCGCGACGGCGGCAGAGACCATCAAGGCCGTGTGGAAAGAGCGGCCTGATATCTTGATTGTTGATATCAATCTGCCTGATCGCAAAGGGCTTGAGTTGATAAACGAGTTGAAAAACAGCTCGCTTGAGGTCATGGTCGTTATCCTGGCAACGGCCATGGATGAAGATCAGACGATTGATGCCCTTCGCTATGGGGTCAAAGGTGTGGTCCTGAAGGATATGCCGTCTCACCTGTTGTTGCAGTGTCTGCAAAAAGTGGCTGCCGGGGGCTTGTGGATGGAGAAAGAGTCTATCGGCCATGCGTTTGAAAAAATGCTGCATCGAGAGGCGGGGATGAGGCGTCTTGCGACAATTCTCACGGCCCGGGAGACTGAGGTCATGCGCTGTGTCGCCGGCGGTCTGAGTAACCAGAAGATTGCAGATAAGCTAATCGTCCGTGAGGGTACGATTAAGATTCACGTCCATAATATTTACCGTAAACTTGGAATTACCAATCGCGTTGATCTGACACTTTACGCACAGAAAAGAGGTCTGGTGTAGAGCCTGACGAGATTCCAGTTTACATCGGACCGGAAGAGTTGGTTACGCGCGACATCAGTCGGGCGGGTATTTATTTCCTGGCTGATCATCCATTTGTTACAGGAGGGGATTTGAACTTTTCGCTGGGCTTTGCTTACGCTCTGCCCGGAAAGCCGGTCAAAGTAGGTTGTCAGGGAGAGGTTATTCGTGTAGATCAGCACGACGGGAAATTTGGTGTTGCTGTAAAGATCAACAACCTTCAGTATATCCATTAGACATTTCAAGAAAGCTTTCGCTAGTTGTTTTCGGCGGGCTGTCGCCACCATGTCATCCCTCCTGATGGTCGTACGGCACAGGCGACCAGAGATTCTCATAAATCACGACTTCTGAGAAGAAAGTCGGCTTATTGTTGATAGAAGTACTTAGGAAGCATTTTAATCTACAAAACTATGGCCGCCTGGATCTATTTCTAGGTGGCCTTTTCTTACATTGCAGGGCC
This sequence comes from Desulfuromonadales bacterium, assembly GCA_012974435.1. Taxonomy (GTDB): domain Bacteria; phylum Desulfobacterota; class Desulfuromonadia; order Desulfuromonadales; family BM103; genus M0040. The sequence continues at coordinate 2,157 of JAAXQF010000550.1, forward strand.
AGTAAGAATTTCATCAGTTCTGATAATTTGAGTGGCCAAAACGATGTGGGAGGATTAATAAGAATGTTCTCTGTGTATCAGAAATGTAAGCCTATTTTTTTAGTGTATAATGACTATCCTAGGTTAACCGTTCGGGGCAAGGGGAGCTTCATTTCATAAGCCCCTTGGAGTTGGCTAAAATGCGTAACTTTCTAAAATATCTACTCCTTAGTTTAATTGTGTCAGGGTGTGCTGGTCCCGAGATAATAGTTGTATCCAAATATTTCAGCGAATCTGCTTTAACCCCTTTCGTTGCATCTTTGACTGAAGTGGCTGTCCCAACAGACGACCCTATCAATCCATACAAGATTCTATATATTGGCAGGACAACACAAAGAGCGACGCTAAGAGCGCTAAGATCACCAGATAATAACGTCGGTTCAAGTTCTGGTTATAGTTATTGGGACTATTGTTACTCTCAGGGTAATAAAATTGCGCTGAAGATTTCACGGCAGAGACAGGAGTGCAATGCCTTACGCCTATATTTTGACAACCGTGACGTCCTTTATAACCATGGGCATGTAGTCAAAGTTTCCTATGCAGGCGTCACAAAAAAATCTTCAGCTCAGTTGCCAAATCTTTATAACTCCCTCCCCTAAAAAAACTGCCAGCACATCTGGGACAGTTTTTGATTGTTTTAAATATCACGACTTGTGAGAAGAAAATCGGCTTCTTATTGATAGAGGTATTTAGGAAGACAAAACTATAGCCACCAGGGTTCGATCCTTGGTGGCCTTTCCTGTACGTCAGGTCTTATTGGTAGGAAAGATCGAATAGAGCTTGTTAACAAGCTTTACAGTTGTACAAACCATTTTCAGTTAATGATGACGTTTTCTCGATTTACGTTATGATTGAGAAATAACGACTCAAAATAGTGGGGGCAAATATGATCATGCTGCGGTTATATCTTCTCACGTGTGCCTTGCTGGTAACTGTCGCAACCACCAATAAAACGGTCTGCATCGCTGGTGCCACTTCACTTGGGGCAGAACAACTTTCATCTGAGTGTCTCTCCTGCCATGAAGATATTGATGGCCAGAATGACAGTTCTCATTCAGGCAGTCATGCCATAGGGATAACTTATGCCGACCATGCAGCACGCAACGGGAAGCTTCGTCCAGTGTTGGACCTCCCCTCAGCGCTGATTTTGTTTGAGGGCGTGGTAACCTGTGCGACCTGCCATGGCTCAGACCCTCACGATGGTCAAGTTCTCGTGATTAGCAACAGTGAAAGTGGTTTGTGTAACGCATGCCACCTTATGTAACGTCCCAATTGTTCCACAACAAACTGCTGACCAATAGTGGCCATCTGATAACGGGTGGCCATTTCTATTCATGGTGCGCTTTTGCACAGTTCAGTTACGTGAGGTATCGATTCAAAGTTTACGGTACACCACGTATATTTTTATTGAAGGATTCGATAAATTAACAACCATCGAAGACTTGCTGTGGCAGGCGGGTCTGAGACAAGCTTCTTCAAAACCTCCTAAAAATAGAAAAACATGCCCCACAGCTTCTACCTCCAGAACTGTGGGGTTCTTTTTTAAGC
>JAAXQF010000389.1 GCA_012974435.1 Desulfuromonadales bacterium
TGAGTCACATAGTTGTAACTACGTGGCTTAAGACATAACGAAGCAGGCGCGGAAAAGAACAAGTTGGATGCGTCAGTTTGTCGTTGACGCGGCACTAGTTTGGAAACGTCCACCCATCCTCGCCTTCATCCAGCCACAGGTAATCGGTGATGTCCCTGGTCACACTCTGTCGCTCGACGCGCGAGGAAACTTCCGGTAACAAAACACGGTAGCTGATCTCAGCTTGCTCAAGCATCTGCCTGGGAATGCCAAATTTCCAGGCATGCCCGCTGCCGGCCAAAACCACCACCCGATAGTCCGGATTCTCCCGCAGGAACTCAACCAGGTTACGTGCCATCATGGTATCCCAGAGCATCTGAGCTTCGCAGAAATGGAGATATTGATCGCCGTGACCACCATAGCCACCCATCGCCTGACGGATATAGTCGCTGTAAACAGGAGTGACCACACACTGGACATTGCCGAGCATCTGCCGCTCCTCTTCGGGAAGCGCTTTAAAACCGTTGCGAAGCACTTTGTTGGTAATGTCGCGAGGGATATTCAGCCCGAGCATCTTCACTTCCTCGTTGCGGGCATGCATGAAAATCTCCCGGTACTCCTGCCACATACTCCAGTTGTCGTTATAGACCGACATGAATTTCAAGAACGGCAGGTCATTTGCGGTCCAGCGATCGAGGGTCGCCTGGCTGTCCTTGCGGAACATCTCGAGACCGATTGCCAGCGGTCGCTCATCGTCATCGAGGGCATCGATGATCGACAGCTGGGCGCGATGATGTCCGGCATGATCATGAAATTCCCCCAGGAAGATGACCTGGACGCGCCGCAGGTCTTCGAGCAAAGAATCCGGGGAGATCTCGGTCTTCAATGCGGCATCGATGATATGCGGGTGGGCCTGGGTCGTTACCGGCAGAAACACGGTTAACAGGGTAACGAAAACTAACAAAATCAATTTGCGCATAGACTTCATGGCACAGTGTCCTTTGTAAAAAGCCTCTTCAGTGGGGAGCCTACAGGGTCCCAAGTCGTTTTGACCTGGTTCCGGCCCTTGTGGAAGGCGAGAGTGCTGTAGCGGCCATAATGAGAGATCCGCCGAGCCGTGTCACGTGCCGCGGCGAGCGAACCGGGCAGAAAATACCCTGTGACGCGATTTGCTTCATGGCCGGGCAAGACAAAGAACAGCACATCGTCAGCTTCTGAGTAAAGTTTATCACCGATCGTAACCTGCTTCTCGGCGACCGTGAAACCGTCCGGCAATTCGAGACGTAATTCCTGACTCTTCGGCCAACCAAGCACAAGCAGATCCCTTTCGATTGGTCGTTGAGCAAGATAATCGTCTTCGTTCATCACCGGAGCCTGCTGCCATTGCAAGCCGCGCAACAGATCCCGGGATGCGTCGAGCAAGGCTTCGGATCCACGGGCGACGACAACCAGTGGCAGCCTCGAAGCGCGCAGGTCATTAACCGTGGCCGGCACTTCTTCCGGATAGAGCTTGCGAAACAGGTCGCTCTTTGGGTCGACGCTGAGACTGATCGGACGTTCTGCGATAGTGAAAACAAAGCAGCTTTGGCTTTCAGCAAGGCCGATGGACTGGTCGTACTGCCGCGTTGCGGTTTCCAAACGCAACGGCACGGCGAGATCGTAGCTTGGCTCATCCTGAAGGATGGTTCCAGAGACCTGCCAGCTATCATCTACAGGCATGACAGTGACGTCCGTCAAGTGCAGTTTCGGGGCACCCGCCCGCCCGGTCCACTGGCGGAAGAAGGTTTCTAGATCCATGCCGGATGTGACCTCGAAGTGTCGCTGCAAATCGCTCCAGGCGTAGCGCTTACCGATTCCGTCCCGTGCAGCGGCTTTCAGCCCTGCCCAGAAGGCTTCATCGTCGATCAGGTTACGCAGCATATGGAAGACCATGGCCGCCTTGCCGTAGCCAACCGCCTGGTCGCGCTTAGACATGCGGCTGCGAAAAACGGTCAAAGGCAGATCGTCACCGGCATCGATCAGAGCTGCATAATCGCGCAGGATCTTGCGTCGGTACTCGAGCGCCTCGGCAGGCGCGTGCAACTCTTTCAGGTAGTAATCGGCGACATAGGTGGCCAGGCCTTCGCCCCAGTTGCCGGACGAATAATCAATCTCAACCGCATTCCCCCACCAGGTGTGGGCGATCTCATGAGGCAGACTGGTGGTGCGGATAAAGGGAAGCCTGATCACGCTGCTGCCGAGCAAGGTCCAGCCGGGAAAGCCATAACCAGTGGGGTAAAAGTTTTCGACTACGGCAAATTTG
>JAAXQF010000395.1 GCA_012974435.1 Desulfuromonadales bacterium
AGGAAGCTCTTTAATGCACAAATTTATGGCCACCAGGGTTCGATTCTTGGTGGCCTTTTCTTGTATTGCAGGGTTAGTAAGAACTTTGCATTTCGGCCAATATAAACACATCAAAACAATGTAGGAGGATTAATAGTAATCCCTGTCTTTCTTCTTTCCATTCCCCCCTCTGGTCACGTAACCTTCTTAAAAATCAAGATCTGAGAGAAACTCTATTACATTGACTTCAGCCTGCATGGTGAGATAATTCCAGTATAGGCTCTAGGCAAAGCCAAACCTATCGAGAGGTGGGGACGGAAAGCTGGGGATCTTTAATCTACAAACATCACAAAGATGGCCGAGCTGCCGAAGGTAACAACCTAGGCTTGCTTGGCCTTTTTGCTATATGAGGCGTCTGAAAAGGATATTAATAAAGGTTGATGATGTTCTGACAAGTATTGAGAAATTTGTGGCCACTACATTAACGGGAAGATCACACATTTTATTAGGAGCTTTATTCTTTTAAAAACAGAAAACGTCCGAGAAAGGAGGTTTACCATGTTCATCGAAGTAGAACTGTACGATGGTGACCCATCCATAGTCTCACCAGAAGGATTGGACAGACTTCTCGAACACAACCTCGCGAGTCGATTTAGACGTACTGCAGGGTGGGCTGTTGTTGGCACTGATTCGGTCCGCTCAACTGTCCAGCGATTAGATGACTATGAAGGATGCGAGCGCCGTCATGTTGACAAACAAAATCGTATAATTTATTCAAGATCATGAAAATTTAAATCTAAGTCACGACTTCTGAGAAGAAAAACGGCTTCTTATTGATAGAGGTATTCAGTAAGCTCTTTAGCACACAAAACTATGGCCACCAGGGTTCAATCCTTGGTGGCCTTTTCTTATAGATAAGAGTTTTATGATGGGACCGAACATTAGACACGACAAATTCTTTTTTATCAAGCTAGAAAATAGTAACTGCCTCATGTAATAAAGTGCGGAAATCTAACCACCAGAGGAGGCTCTGAATCGAATGAATGCTGAAGGGTTGATTAACGTCAGTCAGGCAGTTACACACGGCAACTTGCGCCAGGTTAGGAATCTCAAGTCCAACAAACAAGGAAGCGTGATCAATGTGGAGGGAAATGCCCTTACTGTTCTCGTAGACCAGACTTCAGAGGTCTGGGCTTGCGAAGACTGTGAAGAACGCAATACAGACTGACCCAGCCCTTACATCTACAGCTATCACCGTTATTTTTTAATCACAACAAGTTGTGACTGAAAAGATAATAGGGTGCTCCTGAACTTCGACGGATTTCTCTGTGTGCGATGTCAGTGGATAATTTTCTTGTTTGTCACGAGTTTTGAGACGAAAAACCGCTTCTTGTTGACAGTGATATTTGAGAGGTTCTTTAATCCTAAAGATGGTCACCTGAAAAGGGTGGCCATTTTATTTTGAGACGTTGAAATCATACTCTTCAGCGATAACCTTGTAGATAATCTGTATTGTAAATAGCAAAGACAAGTCATCCAAGCCGACGCCATAAAACTGAGCGTCTTAATTCAAGCGGTAGGCGCAAACTAAAATCAGTTTTATTTTGAGGAATAATATGCCAGCAAAGACGATTAGTGAAGAGGAAGCTCAAACAGTATCCCCTCATCAGTGGATCAGATTAGTTGTGTTTTATCTCCTTATCCCGATGGTTTTGTTGATATGCGGTGGGGATCTCGGTTGGTGGCAGGCGTGGCTCTATTCCCTACTGATTGTTTCCACAGGTATAGGTGGGCGCATGTGGGCGGAACAGCGGCATCCTGGATTGATGGCTGAACGACAAAACATTAAAAATATCCGAAACGCAAAAGCCTGGGATAAAGTGCTTGCTCCACTGATGGCGGTGAGTGTCGGGTTCCCTATGGTTATTGTAGCTGGGCTGGACCACCGCTATAACTGGTCACCCGAATTTCCGCTATGGCTCATCGTGATTGGCTTCATTTTGATCTCGCTCGGATACGCTTTCGCTGCATGGGCATTGGAAGAGAACCGCTTTTTCTCCAGCGTGGTGCGCATTCAGATGGATCGAGGGCATGTGGTGTGTGACAGTGGTCCGTACCGATTTGTGAGGCATCCGGGTTATGCCGGAAATATTCCTCCATTGTTCGGTATTGCTCTTGCCCTAGGCTCGGTATGGACACTTATCCCAGCGGCGGTGGCATCAATCATCACGGTGATTAGAACCGTACTTGAAGACCAGACTTTACAGGAAGAGTTGCCGGGCTATCGAGACTATGCACGAC
>JAAXQF010000602.1 GCA_012974435.1 Desulfuromonadales bacterium
GATCCACCGCTGTCCCTCCCACACACCTTTCTTCTAGTTATGCGGCACCGGCCTAAGCTCATGTTCATCGACCCGCCACGGCTGCCAGAGTGCCGGTTCCGCACCGGTCGTATCGAGCCGTGTGTGATCCACTGCGCGAGTGGCCTGTGTATAGTCATCGATCTTCCCAAACGCGTTCAGACTAATACTGAGCTTGTCGCGGTATTCGACCTGAAGGTAGTTGACGACAAAGGAGTGGAAGCTGCCCATGTCGTATCCGAGTACTTCGAATCCGTGAGTCCGCAGGCATTCTGGTGCGTTCGCCTGCTTCATCATCATCTGGTACACCCCGTCTCTTCCTTGGTTTGACCCTGCGGCACGGCGTAGGAACTCCTCCACGTAAGTATCTGGAAGCGAGATGCTCAGAAACTTGACATCCGTAAGTGCCGAGAGATAGCGGTGGTGGAACTCCCGAGCGGCCTCCGGATCGAGAAAGACATTAGGCCATCCAAAGACTCCACGATCCATCTGGGAATCGACCCACTCCCGTAGCACCACCAGCTCCTTTTCTGTGAGGGAGAGGTTCTGGCGCACCTCTTCGAGCTCTCCAGGAGACGGCCTCACCCACGTCGGGCCCCAGGATCCGGGAAACAGGTTGCAGATATACTCATCGACCGTCCAGAAGATCCGTGGCACCAGCGGGGGGGGCCACCATTCGATCAGTTCGGAACGCGGCGTCGCTTGAACTAGGTAGTATCCTCCAAGGAAAAACTGCACCTAGCTTCTCCCTTTATCAATTCATACTGCTGGTTTGAACCGCTGTCGCAGAAGCTGCCCTTGAATGTCCCTGTCTCAAAGGGCGTGTTGCCCGGCGTAGACTATCTTGTCTCTGCGAGGTAGCTCGATATCAGACAACCTGTGATGCGGGTTCGAGGATAGTTTTCTTCACCATTCTCTCAAGAGTGAGTCCCTGCACCACGATCGAAAAGACCACAACGGCATAGGTGATTGCCAAAATTACGTCGCGTTCCCGGCCGGGCGGTAGGGAGAGTGCAAGTGCGACCGAGATGCCTCCCCGCAGGCCGCCCCAGGTCATGATCCGGACCGCTCCTGGACTGAACGCTCGAAAGGGGCGAAGCAGTGTTACCGGGATTCCGATGGCGACGAACCGGGCGAAGAGCACAAGAGGGATAATGACCAGGCTCGCGAGCAGGTATTGCTTCGTAAAGGTGAGCACCAGTACCTCCAGGCCAATTAACACAAACAGCACCGCGTTAAGGATCTCATCTACAAGTTCCCAGAAGACATCCAGGTGAGCGCGTGTTTTCTCTGACATGCCGAACAGCCGCCCGTGGTTTCCGATCAAGAGACCTGCCACCACGATGGCAATGGGACCCGAAAGGTGCAGTGCGTCGGCCAGCGCATAGCCTCCCGCGACCAGGGCGATCGTGATAAGGAGCTCAACTTGGTAGTTGTCCACACTCTTGAGCATCTGGTAAGCCAAGTAGCCAATCCCCAACCCGAACAGGACACCCCCTATCACTTCCTGAACAAATAGCAGGCCGATGTGACCCGCACTAACCTCATGAGCTCCAGTGGCCATCTCCAGGATGACGAGGAAGACAACGATCCCTACCCCATCATTAAATAAGGATTCCCCTGTGATCCTCATCTCCAGACTTTTCGGCGCGCCGGCGGTTTTCAAGATGCTGAGCACCGCAATGGGATCGGTTGGTGAGATGAGGGCGCCGAACAGCAGGCAGTAAAGATACGACAGCCCGATCCCAAACCATCCCAGTACGAACCACGTGAGCGTTCCGACGAGGAACGTCGATATCAGGGTTCCGACCGTCGCTAAGGCGCCGATGCTCCATTTCAGCTCTATCAGATCATTAATGTCGATGTGGAGCGCGCCGGCGAACAAGAGGAAGCTGAGCATCCCATGGAGCAATGTCCGGTCGAAGTCGATGTTGCGTAGCAGCAACTCTGCCTGCGGCTTGAGACCCAGCCCAAACGCGCCGAAAACGTTGAGCATCAATGACATCGCGAGGGCGATAACCATGACGCCGATGGTAACAGGCAGGCCAATGTAGCGGAAATTGATGTAGCTGAAGACCGCGGCCAGCGTGATGAGAATCGCAAGAATGTTAAAGAGGTCCATGTCGGATCCTTGGTTCTGCCAGGGGCACTGAGGGGTTGTAGGGGAGATGCTCCCCTACGCCCGGAGGGTGCTCTGCGAGGCGAATGCCGAGCGCTGAATCCCGCTCCGTCCCGATGGGACGAGAGTCTCTTCGGGAAACGCTTTCGGGACTAGCGGAAGTGCCGCACCAGCGCGGGATGCTAGTGAGAAATAGTTGGTGCAGCACTAGAAAGCTCCCCCAGTTCGAAACCCAACACCGATGATGACGAGGAGAACCGAGATGATCGTGACCGGAATAATGTGAAACGCGAGTGTCTTCAGATTGTCCGAGGCGATATTCGGGATGATCCGTATGCGTGCATCAACCGCAAGCGCGACGGTAAGAACGAGAAGAGTCAACTTGGCGACGATCAGCGTGGACACATAATTTTCGAATGAAAACCAAGCCGAGACATCTGGAATCATTCGATATGCGAGCCAGAGACCCGTGACGACTAGAAGCAGCAGCGCTGGTATCGCAATTCGCTCGAATCCGGAATCGAACTCGAAGACCAACTCCGGGGCGTTACGCCTCAGAGCCTTCGGCAAGATCGTCAGTGCGAGTACGAGGTGTCCCCCCGCCCATACTGTGGCAGCTAGGATGTGAAGAATGAGAAAATACTTATACATCGATCTGCGGTCGCGCTTGCTCCCGACTCGGGTGGTTAACGCCTTGCCGTGTCGGCTGCCGCAGAAGGCCGGGCAGCTGCAGCCGTTTGTCAGCCTACAACCAGCGACGAACCGATTGCTTATATCTGAAATACTCCGATCCGAACTTGCGCTCCAGGTACCTTTCCTCCCGCTCGATGACACCTTTCGTGACAACGACGAGGGTGGGGAGCAACATCGCGAGCAGCCAAAAGCTGTTTACGTACAGAGTGATTCCGAGGTAACAGGCGTTGGCTGCCAGATAGAATGGGTTACGGGTATACCCGAACGGTCCCGATTGAATGAGACTGGTCGTGGATCGATCCGTCCGGAAGGATGTATTCCAGCGACGAAACTCACGGAGTGTCAGCATCGCTATCGCAATGCTCAAAGAGATAAACGCCCTGCCCAGCCACTTGGCCGCGGACCTGGACAGAATCGGGATTGGCCAAAGAATGTGCAGGCCCACCCCAATCAGAATGGAGACCAGGTAGATCAGCGGCGGCAGCGCGATGACATTTGGATGATCCGGTAACTGGACGGTAGGTCCCTGGACCGGGCTGGAAGAGGTTTGATCCCGTTCTCCCGTCATGAACGGCCCTTTCCCCCTTTTGCCCTACGCTTTGCCTTTGCACTCGAAGAAAACAAGCTCTAAAGGCTGATCTCTCAAGTTTTCAGGCAGATGCTCGCATGGTGGGTACGACAGGATTTCCCCAGCCTTCACCCGCACTTCCTCCGTTTTGCCATCCGGAAACGTAAACCGGACGTGAGCATCTGTCAGATGCACGCCCAAGCTTGCCGGATGCCCGTGCATCACCGATTTCTCGCGGGGGCCGTACCTGATTCGAAGCACCCGAACATGCTTATTCTCAAGTTCGACTCTGTAATGCTTGGGATCTACTTTGACAGCGTCTTGCCCCATCTGCGCCTCCTTATTTGACGCCTCTATCGTTTTTTGACATTGAAGAACAGTTGTTTCTCCTTTCGCCGCCGGTCAATCTTTGCCTGGTCAGTTGCAACGAGAACATAGAGGATGTTGAGCGCCTCGAGTGCTGAACCGATCAGTCGGGGATTTCGCGAACGTCTATACAAATCGCTTGAGGTCACTCCCTGCTTACCTCCCGCAAGCCGCTGGGCATAGCGCACTGCCTCGACATCTACGACGTTGAAGTTTCCCGCCTTGCGCTTGGTACGGGAAAATGAGCAAATGAAGAAAAACTTCTCGCCCTCGAACACATGGTAGGTCTGCCGTTGACCCTCGACCTTCCCCCGAAGCGTCAGGCCGGCACCGAGTCTTTTCAAGTTCATAACCCCCTCCGTTTGAGCGCTTTCTCCCCCATGCATGGACGGGATGCAGCGAAATGACAATACGCTATCCCAATTCCATTGTGTTCAAGTTGAATCATAAATTCTGAGCATTTGATCGCATGCATTTTCCCATGAATGTTCTATAACATTCTTTCTTCCATTCATTCCGAGCGATCTGCGCTTATCATCATTCATCACCAATAGGAGCTTTTCCTTAATTTCCTGCGCAGAGGTCGGATCGCTCAAGAGTAGAGCGTCAAATCCGTCTTTTACAAGTTCCGCTATTCCACTTTCCTCTGCGATAATTACAGGAAGTTCACACGCCATTGCTTCGAGAACGGCCAGACTTGATGGCTCGTTTTGTGATGGGAGGACAAAAACATCACTTGCTGCAAAATACTTCTCAACTTCAGAGGACAGCCCAACAAATGTTACCAGATCGGAAATTTCTAACGCCATAGCCTGCGCCTGGTACTCAGCTGAAGGTCCCCCTCCAACCACCAAGCATCTCAGTTCTTTCTCGCCTTTTATCTCGTGAATCAATCGCGCTACACCTTCGATTAAAAAACGGAGCCCTTTTCTCTTAAACTCAGATCCGACAAACAGAATGACAACAACATCGTCTCCGATTCCATACGAATCACGCACTTCCTTTCGGTAAGAATCACGAAGACCTGGTTGGAAAGTCTTAGATTCCACGCCCGGATATACGACCTCAATCTCTTGAGGCATCTGACGATAATTGGCAATAATGTCTTCCTTAATTAACTTCGATGTCGCGACAACCTTGTTATTGCATATTCCCTTTCGAAATTGCAGCGATTCCAAAACCAGGTAGCTCATATGCCTAGGATCAATAGCCACTTTCATATAATTGATGATCTTTTTCGTTCGAGACTGTCCTCTCCATATCCAATTTCGATAGCAGATACAGGTCACATAGAAAACATCAGACCTCAAGACCCGTTCAAAGCTTTGGACAATATCATACTGCTCTCTTTTCAGGAGTCGTGCTGTTTGGATAGCAAAGTCCCAGGAGTTGAGATGAATAGGTTTCCTTATGCGATGTTTTATGGGATGGAATACGACACCCGTGCAGACATTCTCATTGAGTTCTTGGGAGTAGACGTGAATCTCATGGCCCTTCTTCAGCAAGGATCGTGAAAGCTCTACAGCAATCCTTTCTGCACCACCGGTTTGAATGAAGCGTTTAATGAGAATCGCAATCTTCATGTTACCCTTCAACTCCAGGGTCTCCGAATCCACGTGGGTGGCTACCCAGCTCCGCCGGGCGCAGTTGCACCCCGCCCTGGGTCGACTCTTTGTCGGCAATGTGGCGGAAAGGTAACATGGCCCCTCTCCTCACGCAAGCCTTCTTCTGACTTGGCCGTGCGGCCCTCCACCATATATTGCCAATGCTAAAATTGATCCCTTCCGACCTCCGTTCCTGTCATCAGCACTGCCGGCCGGGCCCGTTCCTCTTTCACCTGGCTTTCCTGGCAAGGATGAGGTAGCTGAACTGCTCTCCCGGACACAGGTCTACCCCGGCCCCGCCAAGCGCTTTGGGAGCGATCGGCGCATCGGCCCTCGGTTGAGGTTTTCTCTTGACCAGTCAGAGTCCTAGGTGCTTCAATATCAATTCGTGGATAACGAGATCAAGGACCACATTCCGTCCCCACCACCCTTAGTCGGCAATCACAGCAAAGTGATCCGGCACCAGGGTAACCTCACCTGGCAGGATATTCCACTCGAGCCATACAAAGAGACGACAGAGACCTGGAAGGGCGTCACGCGCCGCGAGTTATCAGGTAAACGCGGCGAATCTCAACGGTTTCACGTGCGGTATTTCGAGATCGCCCCCGGCGGGTACACTACGCTGGAGAAGCATGAACACGAGCACGTCGTCGTTCCGTTGCGGGGGCAAGGTGAGGTTCAATTCGGCTGCTATATCTACAAGGTGGGGATTGGAGATGTGGTGTACGTTGCTCCAAACGACCCTCATCAATTTCGGAACCCCGAGGATGCACAAGAAGCCTTCGGCTTTCTCTGTATTGTCAACGCCGAACGCGATATCCCGATGACAGTGGATGGAAGCGGATTCTGTTATATTTGTGAGTAAATGTGGGGCCAATGAGGGGCACTGATCGGGTTATCGAACAGCTTTTAAAATCTCGTCAGTTGGGTGCACTTTGTTGAGGCAATAGAAATGAATTCCCGGAGCGCCGCCGTCCAAGAGTTCTTTGCATTGGCGGATGGCAAACTCAACACCAGCTCTTACCGTAGCCTCTTTATCATCCTGGATGGGTTCAAAGATTGTTTTCACTTCATCGGTCACGGTTGCACCGCATAACGAACAGAATCGCTGCAAAGCTCCATAATCTGTAATAGGCAGAATTCCCGGAATCACCCGCACGTCAACACCAATTCTGCGCAGCCTATCGATGTATTCAAAATAATCTTTGTTATCAAAATATAACTGCGTGATGACAAAATCAGCTCCGGCTTCAATTTTCAATTTGAGAAATTCTGCATCTCTTTCTCTGTCCGGACACAAAATATGTCCTTCGGGAAATCCGGCCACCGCAATTCCGAAATAATCACCAAAATTAGCACGGATAAACGCGGCGAGCTCACTACTGTATTTGTAATTGTCATCAGTGGGTTGCCAATCAGGTTGATCCTGGGGTGGATCACCGCGAAGGGCCAAAATATTTCTTATTCCCCGAGATTTAATGTCTTCCACGATGGTCTTGATATCATCTCTGGTATTTAACACACAGGTGAGATGCGCCATGCCAATGACGTGATGTTGTTCTTCGATGTGTTGGACAACATCAAAGGTTTTTTCCCGATTCCCTCCACCGGCACCATACGTGCAAGAGATGTAATCGGGGCTCAGTGCACAGAGCTGTGCGATGGTCTTCAGTAAATTCTCATACCCTTTGTCTGTTTTCGGCGGAAAGAGTTCAAACGAATACGTTCTCTCTTGATGATCAAATACATCTTTAATCCTTTTCATAGAAAGTGACAACCCCTCCCTTTTCGGTGAGAGAAGGCTAACGAGGCAGGCGCTTGGTGTCAAGGGCAAAGAGACCACGAGACTTGGCGGTTCACCTAAGAAGCGGCATTCGAAGATTATAGGAGCGGTTCGTGGAAAGGAGCGGAGGCGCTTGGCAGCGAACGGATGTAAGGATACGTCCCGGCCTCGACAACAACCACCTTAGCGCCAGAGAATGTGAATGCACGCGCGCCGCATGTGTGCGAAGAACAAGGCCGAGAAAATTCTTCAGCTAGCGCCAGCCCTGGCGGTAGTAGAACACGATCATTTTGTAGCCGAACCGCTCGGCCAGCCGATGCACGTCGGCTTTGATACCTCCCCTGACCTCCCTGACGGTGCTCATCCCTCCGCCAATCAACACCGGGGCCACACTGCCAGTCGCGGCACCTACGCCCCCCGAGGCCGCCATGCCGGGCATTCTGCTCCCTCGTGCCTGGCCCTCGACCTCTTTGATGCGTTGTAGCCCGCTTTCCATCATCTGGTACGCCTGGATCTGAACCCGCAGCATGGTGCTTCCCGCCCCGAATCCGATCAACATTCGCCGCGTCCGGCTTCCCTCCTGGATCGTCACGAACTGGCCCTTCACGACGACCGCGTGGAGGGGGACCGTGGTCGAATCCGTGGCCCGCTGTGCGGGCATGCCGACCGCTTCAAGCTTTGTGACCACATCCTCGGAGAAGGCCTTCGCAATGGCTCGAGCGCGTTCGATCTCCTCGGAGGGCGAAGCGTCGTCTGGGGCGACGGCGAAATCGTAAATGAGTAGCACGGGCGGCCGTGGCAGCGTTCTTTCCTCCACGAGTTGCCCGGTCTGCTGAGTGGTTGCACCGGCGCAGCCCATCACGAGGGACAGCAGGAGACTAACGACGAGGTGCGGGGGGAACCACTGCCTGAAAAGCCTGAGTTTTTGTTTCATGCCGGTCCTCCTCCCATTCATAGTTCTACTAGCTTACAGGAAGGTCACTTTTCCGGTACCAACGTCGTACATAGCCCCGACCAGCCGGATTCCGCCGTTGTCAGCCATGTCCGCCAAAATGGGGCTGCGCTGCCGGATCCTTTGGACGGTCAGCGCCACGTTCTTGGCTGTCACGGCCTGGACAAACGCTCGGTTGCTCGATGTCCGGTCCGATCTAAATCCGGATACAGCCGTCACCGCAGGCTTGATGTTGGCCAGGGTCTGGGTGAGGTTGCCCATGACCACATCGTCACAGGCCCCCTTGACCGCACCGCATTCCGTGTGACCCAGCACGACGATCAACTTGGCACCCGCTACTTTACAGGCAAACTCTAGGCTGCCGAGAATATCATCGTTGACGAAGTTTCCCGCCACGCGCGCACTGAAGATGTCCCCGATGCCCTGATCGAATACCAACTCGTTGGAAACACGTGAGTCGATGCACCCCACGATCGCCGCAAAGGGAAACTGGCCGCCGCCCGTTTTTTTCACCTGCCTCATCAGGTTGCGCTTCACCATGCGGTTGTTGAGAAAGCGCGCGTTACCCTCTTTCAGCATCTGTAAAGCCTTTTGGGGCGTGATCGCCGCCTGGGTCTGCTTCGTCTGCGTCACGGCTGCTGCGGCGCTTTCCGCCCGTCCTGGAGACAAGGCGACACTCGAACCGGCGACCGCCGCGAGGAAGGTACTTCCTGCGGTTTTTAAGAATCCTCGTCTTGTGGTATCTGATCTTTTCAAGGTTCCCTCCTTATCTGGTACTCCGTTTACCTCCTTTACGCTACCGGTGCCCCGCCACGGGTCTACCATTAAACTGGGTCAGTCTCCGCCAGTCAATCAGGGGCTTCCCCGTTTTTCTTATCGGGGAAACTCCTATGGTTTAAATCGGGGAATTGCCTATGGAAAGTCTTGGCAGGTGTGGAAAGCATTGGATTTGCTGATGCGCCCAAGAGGATTCGAACCGCTGACCTGCTAATTGATAATCAGATGCACATCACCGAACTCAGGAAGTTCAGAAACTTTTAACGCGCTGCTACCAACATGGAAGCAAGATCCGAACTCACGTCTCCACCTTCTCCAGGCGGTTGTGTTGCCGGGGCTGCCTGCACGCCCGTTGACATCCTCCCTGGCCTTCACTACTATGACGGCGGTGATAAGAAATGAAACGTAACTTGTGGTATGCTGCCCTGTTCACCGTGTTAGTGCTCTGTTCTGCATGCACAACTTCTCCCGAATTCCGAACAGAGGGGGGAAAAGCCTGCGGCAGAGATTGCGAACGCACGCGCGCCGCATGTGTGCGAGAAACAAGGCGAGGAGCAAGTCTTTCGGAACAAGCGAGCTGCAATGACGCACTCCGTGAATGCTACACGACGTGCTGAGAGTCTCAGTAACCAGACACCCGCCCCTAAGAACCACATTATCCAGGACGAGACAGATCACGCCATTGTCTTTCCACTTGAAAACATTGAGTGGGAATTCGACCGTCAACAAAAAGGTTCCTGACACATTTTTCAGCGCGAGGCCGCACTAGACACGGCGGCGTTCCCTACGGTTCGCACATTGGGTTCGTACACCTGAAGAGACAGATAAGAGTGTCAATCAGATTGATCCTTCCATCACCGTTCGCATCCCGAGGATCCCCAGGCTCGGCTGGGGTTCTTCGCGCCTCAAAGATGGCCTCGATGTCATTAAGATCGACATCTCCATCCACGTCAACGTCACAGACCATAGAGACAAAAATCAACACATTATCGGAATCACTGGCGGCTCCGTCGGACATCTTTAATTGCACGACGTAGCTTCCGAACACATCCGGCGTAAAGCGGGACACTACCGCATCGGCGTCGGTAATATCGGCATTGGTTAACGAACTGCCGGCGGGCAGTGATACAAAGCGCCAGTCGAAAGACGGACTCTTTGGCTGATTGTCCGGATCATTGCTGGCTGTCCCATTC
>JAAXQF010000444.1 GCA_012974435.1 Desulfuromonadales bacterium
GCTCAGGCTCTCCCTGCTCCATGCGCAGGCTGAGTTCGTGGTAGCGGTTCAGCAGCGTGCCAGCCTGACCAAGGCCCCCGGCAATGGCTTCATAAATTGTCCCTCGCAGATCGCGGGGCACGTCCTGCTCAAGGCGCGCGACACGTAGCCCCTGTTGACGGTCGATGACACCATCATCAGGTGGAAGCTCGCCGGAAATAACTTTGAGCAGGGTCGATTTACCTGTGCCGTTGCGACCGAGCAAACAGATACGTTCGCCCTTAGTAATGCGCAGGGAGACGTCCACGAAAAGACGCGGGCCCCCGAAAGCCAGACTGATGTTGCGGAGATTAATAAATGCCATGGATACTCTCTTCCCGGATAATGGTGAGGGATTATGGCAGAGTGACGTTGCCATGCAAAGTAAAATGGTTGGCTTATTACGTTCGGCCGTTAAACACCGGAGGTGTTAGCGTGCGGCAGTGTGTGCGAAGAATCATGAAGATCTTTTTTTTGTAATTGGCCCGACAAACCAAGCCAAGGGAACTAAGCATTTAACGCCAGACGCAAAGAGAGAAGAATGAGCGCAATGGAAACCACCGTTTATTGCAACAGATTATCCATTGCATCTTTCCAGGTTTTCTTTGGCGTCTTTGCGTTATCTTTTTTACTTTAGGTCCTGTTCAAGGACCATGACCTAATCGTTCGGGTTTTAAGTTCGTTTAAAATCAGGTTTAAAGATGATTTTATCCTGCGCCCGAGGCGCTTGGTGTTAAACTTAAGCGGCAGAAAAACTTAACTGAATGGAGAATCCCAATGTTCGACTTAGGTCATATGAATCAACTTGAAGTGTCCAGGATAGATGAAGAAGGGGCCTGGTTGCGTTCCGGACGTGAAGAAGCTCTTTTGCCAAAACGGGAGCTTGACGAAGAAATCAAGAAGGGTGATACGCTGCTGGTTTTTGTTTATGCGGATGCTTCCGGGAATCCTGTCGCTACGCTGCGCCAGCCCTTTGCCGAGGTTGGTGAGTATGCCTTGCTGCGCGCAAGCCAGATCAATGTTCATGGCGCTTTTATGGACTGGGGGTTGTTCAAAGATCTGCTGGTGCCGGTTAAAGAGCAGCTGGTGGAGATGAAGACCGGTGGGCGTTATCTGGTCAAGGTGCGTCTCGATCGCGAAGGGCGGCCGATCGGTACGGCGCGTGTCGAAAAAGGTCTCTCTGCTGTCGATGAAACTCTGGGAGAAGGTCAGGAGGTTGACCTGATCGTCTGGGGGTTTACCGAGATTGGAGCCAAGGTGATTATCAATCATCGCTTTGCCGGTTTGCTCTATAACGACGAGATTGGCAGTCGACTTAAATACGGAGATCAGGTGAAAGGCTATATCAGGCAGATTCGTGCCGATGGCAAGATTGACTGTACTCTGAATATAGGAACCCGCAGCGACAGAGATGATGCCCGCGGGAAAGTCATGAAAGCCCTGATCGATCATGATGGATTTCTACCCTTACACGACAAGAGCCCGGCTGAAGATATTCAGGAGATGCTTGGTTTGAGCAAGAAGCTTTTCAAGAAAGGTGTTGGCAACCTGTACAAAGAGGGCTTGATCGAACTTCCAGGCGACGGTGTTCGTTTGAAGAATGATTCCTAATCTACACGCAGGCGTTTGACAGACCCCTGTCGCTATTGTAGAAATTTAGGGTATCGTTCTTGAACATGCCGGTGAGGCTAACGAACTCAATCATAACAACCTTAAGGAGAATTGAAATGGCAACTTATACCTGTGCTAAGTGTGGAATGGGCGTTAATGCGACCTGCGCCAAATGCGACGCTCCTCTTGAAAATGACTCTCTGGTTCTGGGTGACGGCAACAGCGTACAAATTTCCAAGTGTCCCAACGGCCACGGTAAGATCAAGTCACCCATGTGCTGTGGCGAAGATATGAGCTGCGCGCTTTAAACGCAGGTCACATAAAAGTTATGAAGGGCAGCCAGTCGGCTGCCCTTCTTCGTTGTTGAGTACATAAAGATGATGGTCTCCCCTTGCTTCCTAAATATCCCTAGGCAATGTAAGAATGAATTGCAGCAGGATTTATAGTAAGCCTACTCGCCAGTCAATCGGTCTTCATATAAATCGTGACATGAAGGAATTGTGACAGGGAAATGGCTCGAAGTTTTAGGGCAGATGTGCATCCTCGACCTCCACCCAGAAGGTGCAACCTCCACCGGGCGTTTCCTCGACCCAAGCCCTCCCTCCATAGTTGCGAGCGATTTTATATACTATTGCCAGTCCTAT
>JAAXQF010000603.1 GCA_012974435.1 Desulfuromonadales bacterium
CATTAAAACAATGCAAGGCTTCCCCAGTTACCTCGGGCTCCCTGTGAACTACCCCATCCTCAATCACGCTACGGGTCTGACCAGGTATTGGGCTTTGCGCTATTTGGCACGCTTACCCACACGCTGCGCCTAATCAGGTTCGCTTGCGCTATGTGCAGTTCACTTCCTATCGCTTCCTTCAGACCCTGCCGTTACCAGCAACGCCCTTGCGATTCGGATTGACTTCCCCCTGGTCGGGGCGACGCCTGTTTCTTTCAACAGGCCGGGTTTGCCCGCTACGCTGGGCAAACCCAAAAAACCACCCGCTTGTCTACGGATGGCCAGTGGTCAATACTGATAATACCCTTGATTCTCATACACCAAGCACTTGACACACACAGCAATAAACGCTGGTCAACGTCAAACGTCAAAACTCTGAGTGTCCTAGATGTTGTGTCAGCGACTAATGAGCGCCAAAATCACCAGAAACGTGCAATTCCTACATACCCTGCCACTGACACACAACGAAAAATATCACCATCGTCTAACGCCTTCAACATACCCCTCTATCATCACAGAACGCGAACGAAGCCAACTAAAATGGCCCCGCCAGTAATGGCGGGGCCGTAGCCGTTTGAACCTGAAGGAGGGTTTGCAAACGGTAGAGAATAAATTATTCGCTGCTGGCTTTCGACAGAACCAAATCTTCCTCGCCTTCGAGAGCACCTTCGAGTGCAGGAACTTCGGCTTTGCGGGTCTTCAAAGTGCCTGCGAGCATAGCACCCACAACCAGCAGAGCACCGGCAGCAGCAAAAGACATGGTGAAGCCACCGGTTTTGACACGCAACATCTCGGAGACGCGTACCAGGGCAAAAGCTCCCACGCCCCAGGCAGAGAAGAGTACGCCGTAGTTCATGCCAAAGTGCTTGGCACCCCAGAGGTCTTTGGCGAAGGATGGGAAGAGTGACAGGTTGGTGCCGTAGTTGAAGACCATGAAGGTCACCAGCAATGGCATAGCCAGCGGATTGTTGTAAGTACCGTCGATCACCGGGATCGCCAGGAACATCAGGACCGCCTGGAAAACCAGCATGATAACCAGAGTGTTGGCACGGCCGATCTTGTCGGAGACCACGCCGGCAACGATCCGACCAGCAGCATTACCTACTGCCATGATGGCAACAACCAGGAAGGCCATCTCGCCCATACTGGCCTTGGCCAGACCCTTAGCGCTACCGATGACCATGAGACCGGCACCAGCGCCGATAAAGAAACAGGTCCAGAGTGTATAAAATTTGGCCGTTTTGAGAATTTCTGAAGGAGTTTTATCTTCTGTGACGACCGCTTTGGCAGTCGACTTCGCAGCATCCGGGTCAGCAACGTAACCCTCGGGAGGATTGGCGAGAAACATGCCGAAGAAACAGGTGATGGCTACAAAACCGAAACCGAAGTAGAGCATCGATTGTTGCAGACCATAGGCACCGAGCAGGTACTGAGCCAGAGGAGCAATGTAGACTGACGCGAGACCGAAGCCGGCGACAACGATACCTGCAATCAGGCCGGTCTTGGCGGGAGGGAACCATTTCAGAGCAGGCGGGGTGGCTGCAGAGTAGCCGAAGCCGATACCCATACCGGCTATGCAACCAAAACCGACGATCCATGCCCAGTAGTTGGTGGTCTGCGAGATCCACATAAATCCGGTACCAACCATCAGGCCGCCGATGATACAGGTAACGCGGGGACCGAACTTGTCCTGAACCTTACCGGCAACGATCATGGCCACAGCAAACATCAGGCAGGCCGTTGCGTAAGGGTCGTTGATTGAGGCCTTGTCCCAGGTAAAGGCTCCGGTTCCGCCTGCATCGATCGAGTCTGCGATAGCGCCTTTAAAGATACTCCAGGTGTAAAGGATGCCCAGCGCCAGGTTGATACCGGTACCGGCCAGAACCACTGTCCAACCACGTTTTGATGATACATTCTGCTTGCTCATGTTTTCCTCCCTTGTAATCGGTATTGAATTATCCAAACCGTATTGTCTCAATTGCTGAACCCGGTAGGACAATGGCCACCGCGCCTTGAAAGCACCGATGACTGGTTTTCTTCTAGAGCCTCCGGGTTTTTGTAAATGCATAGGTTTCGCTCTTTTCCGCCACACGTTTGAGCAACTTGTGACTAAGAACAATGGCAATCCGTATACCAAACAATTGGCACGGCTAAAAAAGTTTTTTTATGCAATAATTACAGACACTTACATGTCTATACGTGGAAGGTTTTGAGCGCGGGATAAAATCGTGTTTTTGCACAAACGCAAACAACGCCAGGACGTGGCCGGAAGGCATAGTGACTGATTCGGGACAACGAGGAGAGGGGAAAGTGCGTATACAGCAGGGTTTAGGAGGATCGACGGGGAGACTTAGAACGCAGTTTTGCATAACTGCAAGAGCTTTTCTGAAGCTTTTTGCAAAAATGCGAATTTTGTAGCCTGCGGCGCGTAACAAGTGGCGCGGCAAAACAGAAGAACAAAAAATGAGGCCAACTCAATTGAGTCGGCCCCATTATAAACAATGATTTGTCCCGCTACGCGCTACACACAACGCGCCACAGAACTACGCCCTGGAGACGAATCGTCCCTCACGTGTATCGACCTTGACCCTTTCGTCTGTCTCGAGATAAGAGGGAACCTGAAGCCTCAAGCCTGTCTCTAAAACAGCTTCCTTGGTTTGCGCCTGGGCAGTAGCATTCTTAATCGCAGGGGCCGTCTCCGTGACCAGTAACTCCACGTTCATCGGCGGCTCGATAGAGACAACCTGCCCTTCGAAGACCCCCATAATGACTTCAGTGCCGTCAAGCAGGAAGCCTTTTACCGGACCGTACATATCATCACCCAGCTCATACTGCTCATAACTCTCAAGGTCCATGAATACGCCATTGTTGCCATCGGCATAGAGGAACTGACCTTTACGCTTTTCAAAGTCAGCATCGTCAACACGGTCACCGGCCTTGAAGGTTTTCTCCAGCACCTGACCGGTGAGCAGGTTACGGTACTTGGTTTTAATCAGGGTGTTGCCGCCGCGGGCCGAAGGGCTCTGACTGCTGATGTCGAGGACCAGGCAAGGAGCGTTATCGAGCAGGAAGACCAGCCCGCGTTTCAGATCGTTGGATGTCATATATACTTCTCCTTCTGGAAATCGTTTTTAACAGGAGCGGCAATGTAGCATAAGTTGGGCAGGCAGTGAAGTTGGATTTGAGCATGTAACCAATGAGGAGTAAACTGGCAGATGAGTTCATATCGATGGGGTTGGCGTGTCACCAACCTGGCGTACAAGTTGAGGCAAAAAATGATGACCACCTGAATCAGGTGGCCATCATTGACTACATTTTCCTACCACAAAAGACCTTAACCATTCTCTCTACGATCAGCAAAAAGCGGATAATCACTCTCCCTGTTCGAATCCCGCATAGCATCCTTCTCTACATCAGTCCAGCCATTGGACCGCTCGAATTTAGCGACTTTATCCAGTGACAGAAAAACATTAAAAGCTTTCTTGGCCATCTGGCAGACAGCACCATCTTTCAACTCGACATTGACTCGATACGGCATCGTATGCACTCCAGAAAACAACAGGTTCCAGAAATCTGAAAATTTAATACATTACAAGTCTACACCAGTCTGGGGTCAGGTCAATGGCAGGCCTATGCCCAGATTTGTTCAATTTCGCTTTATGAGGCAGAAGTCTATTGATGCGGACAGTGTCTCGACGCCTTTGAACTTCAGCAAAAAAACCATGACACTCGCCGGTCTTTTGTGTATAAAATCAGCACACCGTAGCAAAGAGTACCTAAGTCCTGAAGGAGTTTCCCAATGTATAGCTGTGCAGATCTAAAAAAAGGCATCAAGCTGATGATTGACAATGAGCCTCACGTCATCGTTCAGTTCGATTTTACCAAGCCCGGTAAAGGCCAGGCTCTTTACAAGTGCAAACTGCGCAATATGATCACCGGCTCACTCTTCGACCGCACCTACCGTTCCGGTGAGAGCTTTGAACCGGCCAGCCTGGAGGAGCGCGACATGCAGTACCTCTACCAGGATGAGAGCGGATACGTGTTCATGGATCAGAAGACTTACGAGCAGACTTCGATCAGTGAAGAAGTTCTCGGCGACGACAAGTACTTTCTGGTCGACAACATGGAAGTGAAGGTCCTGCTACATGGCGAGCGCGGCATCGGCGTCACCCTGCCCATCTTCGTTAACCTGCGCGTCACCCAGTCCGATCCATGGGTTAAAGGCGACACCGCTGCCGGCAACAACAAACCTGCCACCGTGGCGTCTGGCTACACCCTTCAGGTACCATCTTTTGTAGATGAAGGTGTCCTGATTCAGATCGATACGCGCACCGGCGAATATGTGACTCGCGTTAAAGAATAGGTTTTCAACCGATAAGAAATTTAAGAAACGTCCGCTTGCGGGCGTTTTTTTTTAAACTTTTCCGGTGCTGATTCGTCTAGAATATCAGGATCAACATTAATCATGCATACCCTTTTGTAGAGAGCTCCATCATATGCTGAAGAATCGGGAACCATTCAACAATGGCTCAAAACGAAGAGGCTCCTTGCTCCACCTGGGCATGGTCCTCTTGCTGCTTACAGCCTGCACTCCTGATATCATCCGTCAGCCATCACCTGCTCAGCCGCAGGGTAGTTTTTCTACAACCGGAGAGACTCAACTGCCCGAACAATGGTGGCTAAGTTTTGAGGATCCGGCCCTGGATCGCCTGATTGCTCAGGCCTTGGCCGACAACCTCACTCTACAAAGCGCCTGGGACCGTCTCGACCGAGCCCAGGCCGTGGCGCGCAAGACAAATGCCGACCTGTTCCCACAGCTCAGTGGGGAAGCAGGCGCCAGTAGCACCCGATCACGTATAAATTCCCGCACCGACTCATCGCAAAGCTACAGTCTGGGGCTGGTAGCAAGCTATGAAATTGATCTCTGGGGCCGCATTAGTTCAACCAGTGAGGCCGCTGAACTCGACGTTCTGGCTAGCGCAGAGCAGTTACAAACGGCGGCACTGACGCTGTCGGCCCAGGTTGCGACAACTTGGTTCCAGTTGCTTGAACAACGCGGCCAGATCGAAATTCTCAAAAAACAACAGCGCACCAACGAACAAGGCCTCGAACTGATTAGCATACAGTTTCGTACCGGTCAGACCGGCATCGCTGATCTTCTGCAACAACGCCAGCTAGTTGAGAGCAGACGTGGTGAACGGGCTTTGGCCATTGGCCGTGCGCAGAGGCTGCAGAACCAGCTGGCTGTACTCCTCGGGATGCCCCCCGACCAAGCCCCACAGGTCACTGCCAAGGAGTTCAGAGAACTTCCACCACTGCCGGAAACCGGCCTACAGAGCCTCCTGCTCGAACGGCGTCCCGATGTACGTGCAGCATGGCTCCGATTGGAAGCAGCTGACCAACGGGTGGCTGCGGCTGTGGCTGATCGTTTTCCCCGCCTCAGCCTGACCGGCCGAACCAACACCACGGAGGAACACATCGAAGACCTGTTCGACGATTGGCTGGCGACCATTGCTGCCAACCTGCTGGCGCCACTGATCGACGGAGGCCGACGTCGTGCTGAAGTAGAGCGTAGCCAGGCTGTTGCCGCAGAAAATTTCCATATTTATGGCCAGACTGTTCTCGAGGCCCTGGCAGAGGTTGAAAACACCTTAATTCAGGAGCAGAGACAGCAAGAGCACCTGGTCAGTATCACCCGGCAGTTGGAACTGGCCGAGCAAGCTTTCGGACGTATTCGCGATCGCTACCTCAACGGAGCCGAGGACTACCAACGGGTTCTCGGTGCACTGCTCTCCAAACAGCTCCTGCAGCGCACACAACTACTTGCCCAGCGCGAGCTCTTCGTGAATCGCATCAACCTCTGCCGAGCCTTGGCCGGAGGCTGGGAGCTGTCTCGACAAAACAAACAATCGACCTTAATGAGGTAAATGATCATGTGTCCAGACCAGCTTCAGAAACCGCACACCGACCCTTCCGGGCAAAACCGTACAACGGGACCGCTGAGAATACTGCTGCCGATTATCGTCGTCGTCATCAGTGCGATCGTCGCGGTCTGGATGATGCAGTCAGGTCCAAAAGCCAAGCCTCGAGCCAAAACGCGCAATGCCGTTCTGGTCGATGTGCGCGCCATTGAGTTAGGCTCACACACAACAACCGTCAGTATCATGGGAACGGTCAAACCACAGCGTGAAGTCGCTCTCAAGCCCCGGGTCAGTGGTGAAATCATCAAGGTAGGCGAAAACCTGATCCCGGGCGGGCGCTTTAACAAAGGTGAAGAGTTGCTCGCCATCGACCCCAGTGATTACAAACTTGTAGTCAGGCAGCTCGCCAGCGAGGTGGCCAGAGTTGAATCAGACATGCAGGTGGAGTTGGGCCGCCAGCGGGTCGCACAGAAAGAATACGAACTGCTTGGCGAGAGCGTCAGCGAAGTGGAAAAAACGCTGATGCTCAGAGAACCGCAACTTGAAAACAATCGGGCGCTTCTCGAAGGAACCAGGGCAAGGCTCGAGCTGGCACAGCTTGACTTGAAAAGAACCTCTGTCAGAGCACCGTTTAACGCCGTGGTCATGTCTCGTGAAGTCAACCTCGGCACACGCGTTTCACCTTCCACGACACTGGCAACGCTGGTTGGCAGCGACAGTTACTGGGTTGAAGCGCCGATTCCGGCCAGCCAGCTGCAATGGATCAGCATAGGTCAAGAGGACAAAAACTCCGGCTCTCCGGTACATATCTACGACTCCGTCGCCTGGGGGCCAAACCGCTCCCGTAGCGGCCAGTTAGTCGGCCTGACGGCCATGGTTGAAGAGAATGGTCGCATGGCGAAGCTGCTGGCGGAAATCCCTGACCCTCTCTCCCTGCAACCAACCTCGTCGGAACAGCCAAAGCTTCTGCTTGGCAGCTACGTCCGGGTCGAAATCGCAGGGAAGCTTCTGCCGAAAGCCGCGGCCATCGAACGTGACCTTATCCATAACGGCGACCAGCTCTGGATCATGGATGAAGAAGGCCGCCTCGACATACGCACTGTAGAGATCGCTTTTCGCGGCCAGGACCAGGTTCTGGTCACCGGCGGTGTGAGCCATGGCGAGAAGCTGATCACAACCAACCTGCCCTCCCCGGTGCAGGGTATGACCTTACGGCTGAAAGAAGCTGAAACGTCAAGCCCCGCAGCAGAAGAGAAAAGTAAACCATGAAGCCTACGCGAAAAGAACGCTGGCAGCGTGGCCCACTGGCCTGGATGGTCTATAACCGGGTCACGCCCAACCTGCTGATGCTGGCACTACTTCTGGGCGGCTTCTTCGTTTCAGGGCAGATCAAGAAAGAAGTCTTTCCCGAGTTCGAGCTCGACCGGGTTACGGTCAGCGTCGCCTATCCGGGGGCCAGCCCCGAAGAGGTCGAGCAGGGCATCGTGCTCGTGGTCGAGGAAGCCGTACGCGGGTTGGAAGGGATCAAGGAGCTGACATCGCGAGCGGGCGAGGGCAGCGGATCGGTGAGCATCGAGCTGCTGGCTGAGACAAACCAGCAGAAGGTCTACCAGGAGATCAAGCAGGAGGTCGACCGCATTCGCACCTTCCCGGACGATGCCGAGGAACCGCAGGTTTCACTGGCGAACCGCCGCCGCGAAGTCCTCAACATCAAACTCTACGGCAACACCACGGAAGCCGCATTGCGTGAAACCGCGGAGCAGGTGCGCGACCGGTTGCTGCAAGACCCAGGGGTAACCCAGATCGATCTCTCCGGAGCGCGTGACCCGGAGATCCACGTCGATGTTCCGCAAGAGAAACTGCGTGCCTACGACCTCACTCTCGAAGACATCTCCCGTATCATCGATGCCGCATCAACAGAGCTTCCCGGCGGAGCGGTTGAGACAGCTGGTGGCGACATCCTGTTGCGCGTAACAGATCGCCGCGATTGGGCAAAGGAGTTCGCCCGCATCCCGATCATCAGTGCCGCCGACGGCACGGTCGTTCGGCTTGAAGATATCGCGACAGTCCGCGAGACCTTTGAAGACAGTGATCGTTTCGCCACTTATAACGGTCAGCGCAGCATCGGCCTCGATGTATACCGGGTTGGCGACCAGACCCCGGTCGGTGTTTCGCGGGCGGTTCGTGACGCCATGACCGAAATCGAAGCCGACATTACAGAGGGTATCGACTGGGACATCAACCGGGACCGCTCGGAGATTTACGAGCAGCGACTTAACCTGTTGTTAAAGAATGCCGGCATCGGCCTCTGCCTGGTCCTGCTACTGCTCGGCCTGTTTCTCGAATTCAAGCTCGCCTTCTGGGTGACCATGGGGATCCCTATCTCCTTCCTCGGCGGCCTGTTGTTTTTGCCAGCATTAGGTGTTTCGATCAACATCGTCTCCATGTTCGCCTTTATTGTCGCTCTGGGGATCGTGGTCGACGACGCAATCGTGGCCGGCGAGAACATCTACGAATATCGTCAACGCGGTCATGGCATGATCAAAGCCGCGGTTCTGGGTGCCCGGACGGTTGCGATACCCATCACCTTTGCCATCCTCACCAATATCGTGGCCTTCATGCCTCTCTATTTTGTGCCTGGAGTCATGGGCAAAATCTGGAAGGCGATTCCCTTGGTGGTCATCACCGTCTTCGCCATCTCATTGGTCGAGGCCCTCTTTATTCTGCCGGCTCACCTCGCCCACACCCGCAGCACCCCCTCCAGTAAACTGACCGCCCGCCTGCACGTGTGGCAGCAGGGCTTCAGCGCCGGGCTCTCCCGTTTCATAGAGACGCGCTACCGGCCACTGCTCGAGCTGAGTATTCGTTGGCGGGGCTTAACCGTTGCTATCGGAATCGCCGTATTACTGATTATTCTCAGTTACGTGATGAGTGGTCGCATCGGCATGATCCTGATGCCGCGAGTGGAGTCGGACCGTGCCGTAGTCACCGCCACCCTGCCTGCAGGCAGCCCGCTGGCAACCGCCGAGGAAGTGCAGCGGCGCCTCGTTCGCGGCGTAACCGACATGGCCGCTGAGAATGGTGGCGATCAGCTAATTCAGGGCGTTTTCGCGCTGGTCGATGAGGGCCGGGTGCAGGTGACAGCCTACCTGACCCCTCCGGATATACGGCCGCTGACCACCGGCACCGTGACAAAACTCTGGCGCGCAGAAGTCGGCGCGATTCTCGGGCTGGAATCCTTGCGTTACGAATCAGACCGAGGAGGTCCCGGAGGCGGAGCAGCTCTAACAGTAGAACTTTCGCATCGTGACACCGACATTCTCGACCGCGCCAGTGCAACCCTGGCCGAAAAGCTGACCGAGTTTCCTAACGTCAAGGATGTCGATGATGGCTTCACTCCGGGCAAGGAGCAGCTCGACTTTCGCATCAAGCCGAGCGGTGAAAGCCTCGGCCTGACCTCCCGGGACATAGCACGCCAGGTCCGCAACGCCTTCTCTGGCACCACGGCCTTGCGTCAGCAGCGCGGTCGCAATGAGGTCACAGTTCGCGTGCGCTTGCCAGAGGCCGAACGAAGCAGCGAGTTCAGCATCGAGAATCTGATGGTCCGCACGCCGGCCGGCACTTTTGTGCCCCTCTTCGAGGTCGCAGAGGTCGAGCGAGGTCGAGCTTATACGACGATCAATCGTCGTGATGCCCGGCGCACAGTAAGTGTCTCCGCAGGCGTCGAACCGATCAGTCAAACGGGTCAGATTCTGGCCACCCTGAACAGCCAGATACTACCCGAACTGGCCCAGGACTTCCCCGGGTTGACCTACGGTTATCAGGGCCGCCAGGCACGCATGAAAGAAAGTACCGGCGGCTTGGCCAACGGCTTTATCCTGGCTATGGTTGCCATCTATTTTCTCCTGGCCATTCCGTTTCGCAGTTACAGCCAACCTTTGATCGTCATGCTGGCGATTCCCTTCGGCGTGGTTGGTGCGACCATCGGCCATCTGATCATGGGCTACAGTCTCAGTCTGATGAGTATGATGGGAATCGTCGCCCTCTCCGGAGTGGTCGTAAACGATTCGCTGGTCTTGATCGACTACGCCAACCGTCAGAGAGGGGAAG
>JAAXQF010000595.1 GCA_012974435.1 Desulfuromonadales bacterium
ACTACCAAAGTGTTGTCTCGATTTGGCGTCGAGTGCAGTTTTGTCGACACTGCCGATCCCGACAATGTAAAAAAAGCAATCCGGAGTAATACCCGGTTGATTTTCACCGAAACCCCGGCAAATCCGACTTTAAAATTAACCGATATTGCCGCGGTTTCCGAGCTTTATCTCTATCTCGAAGGGCATCCATACCGCGCGGAAGCCTGCTTTGGGGAGCTGTACAAGGATTACCTCGCCGAGGCCGCTTACTTAGCTGCTCAATCTCTCTTTTATAATTATCGAGGATTCTCTTGGCACTCTTCGTGCTGGTAGCGTATTCAATTTCATACCCGCTACGTACAATATCTAAGATTTGGAATGGAGGGCTTTTAATCTGTTGTTGTGTTACCAGCGTAACCGCTTTACCTATTCCCATTTCTATTAATGCCTTTTGGCCCCTATCGAGCAAATCTTTGTTTTCCATTAAAAGAGAGCCGGCAAGTCTGAAATCGATCAAACAGGTAAAATTAGGATTCAACTCTAATGCCGCCACCTCAATTTTCATTACGGTTAATTCAATCTCTTTTCTACTCATGTCCAGGAATTTGATATGAATGCGGTTCTTTTGGGGACTGATTGAAACTATACCCATGATATGGTCTCTTAATTTGGAGGGGCTTTTCTTTTTGCCCTGATAAGATATTGAAGCTTCCTCTATGAAGAACGCTTTATGGCTGCTGTAAAAAGACCGGCTTGCATGTCCTCCAGCAAATCATCCACCTGTTCGATGCCGACAGAAAGTCTCAGCAGTGAATCAGTTACACCAATTCTCTGCCTTTCAGCAGCCGAGAGCTTTGCGTGTGACGTTACTGCAGGAGAACATATGGTCGTCTCTATGCCCCCCAAGCTCACGGCTGGTTTGATAAGACGTAGTTTTTTAACAAAGCGAGCTGCATTAACTATAGCATCATCAAGTTCAAACGACAGCATGGCACCGAAACCGTGCATTTGGGCTTTTGCAATCATAGACCCTTTACAACCCGGAAGCCCCGGATAGTGCACTCTCCTGACAGTCGGATGTTCTTTTAGAAAATGAGCGATGTTGCGGGCATTTTTAGTCTGACACTCGACTCTGACCGCTAAGGTCTTCAGGCTGCGCTCAAGCAAGTAGCAGGTCATGGCATTGAGGCTGCCTCCAAGGTGCCGTGCCACGGAGCGGATACGGTCGGCTTTTTCCTGCGTCGTTACCGCCACGCCACAGCAAAGGTCACTGTGACCTCCCAGGTATTTCGTGCCGCTGTGCACCACAACATCGATTCCAAGCTTTAGAGGATTCTGATTTATGGGGGTCGCAAAGGTGCTGTCAATGACTGTGACCAGATGATGCTTGCGAGCAAACTCCGCCACCTTTTGGATGTCAATGACGCTAAGCAGCGGGTTGGTCGGTGATTCTATCACCACAACCTTGGTGCTCTCCTTTACTGCACTGCAAACGGATTCAGCGTCTGTAGCAGCAAACGTGTAGTCGATTCCGAGTCTCTTAAACTCAGCCGTTGCAAACGCGTGTGTTCCCCCGTAAAGTTCGTCCATCATGACCACATGTTCACCGGCACCGGCAAAGGCGAGTATTGTTGTACTGATTGCGGCCATACCCGAACTGAAGAGAACTCCGCCTTCCGCTCCTTCCAAGGCGCAGAGCTTGTCGACAACCGCCTTCTGGTTAGGGGTGTTGAAGTAGCGTGGATATGAAACGTCATCCCTGTCGAGATATCCGAATGCCGATGAAGTGAAAATAGGCGTGTTTATCCCGCCCATTTTGTCATCCTTTATGGTGCCGCTATGCACGCATATTGTCTCTTTTCTCATGGGTATCCTCTCTTGTGTTTAAGATTTAAAGACCAGATAGGCGACATAGACGACATAGCAGGATAGGAGAATCAAGCCGTCTCTGCGCTGGATGGTAAACGTCTTTCTAGCCATTAACCACGGTAGAGCACTGATAGCCATCATCACCAGATAATCGACCAGCAGACCGCTGTCAATAAAACCGCCCGGGATAGAAATCGGCCGCACCAGGGAGGCGGCCCCTAAGACACTCAGCATATTGAAAACGTTGCTTCCCACCAGGTTGCCGATACTGATGTCCATCTCCTTACGCATGGCGGCCACCACAGAGGTGGCCAGCTCCGGAACCGAAGTTCCAAAGGCAACCACGGTCAGCCCGATGAACTTTTCGCTGACGCCGAAATCTTTCATGATGACAACAGCGGCATCAACCAGGATTTC
>JAAXQF010000126.1 GCA_012974435.1 Desulfuromonadales bacterium
TCGGGCCCAACGCGACTCTGCTTTTTGACGTGGAATTGGTCAGCGTGGAAAAAGGCAGCAACTGATGACTACCCAGGAGGAACGCGCTGTTGCAGTCGGCGACCAGATCAAGGTCAATTATGTCGGTCGCTTTGATAACAGTGAGGTCTTCGACTCTTCTGAAGGGCGTGAACCTCTTGAGTTTACGGTTGGAGGCGAGCAGGTTATCGCCGGGTTCGATCGGGCTGTTTTCGGTTTGAAACCGGGAGAGAGCTGCAAGGTTGTGGTGGCTCCGACAGATGGCTACGGTGAGCATGTCCCCGAGATGGTCGTTACAATCGAGCGCCAGCAGATTCCTGATAACGACAAGCTGATGCTGGGTAGTATGCTTGAGGTCGGTATGGAAGATGGCCAATCACTGGAAGTGCAGGTTGTCGAGCTCTCTGACGAAACGGTCGTACTTGATGGTAATCACCCCTTGGCGGGTAAAGAGTTACACTTCGAGATAGAACTCCTCGATTTTGTCTGAATGTCTGGTTGAATGACAAGGGCCGTCACTTTGTGGCGGCCCTTTTTCGTTCTGCCGCGAATGTGTGGAGACTCTCTTGCCTTGGCCCCATGCCGTTTTCTCCGGGCTTCGACAGCTTGTAATGGCTCTTTAGCCTCTATGCGCTTATATCTGGAACCTGGCGGCACGAACACTGCAAGTCGTTAGCTCATGGATACCTTCTAGCTCAGGGAGATTGAATGATGCCCACTAAAAAGATAGTCCTCTCCAATGACCCTCTCCTGCTGACGATTCTGCGTAACTCTTTTTTTCAACGAGAAGGCTTTGATATGGTTCTGGTGCAGGATGGCCAGACCGGCTTTCAGGCGATTGAAGCCGAAGAGCCCACCCTCGCAGTTTTTGATCTTCTGCGTCCTGATGAGCAGGCCTTGGAGTGTTGCCGGGCCGTTAAAAGCGACCCATTGCTTGCGGCAACACCGGTCTTGCTTCTGCTTCCGGAAGACGCCGAGGAAGATCTTGCTGATGACTGCTGGGCTGCCGGTTGCGACGCGGTTGTCCATCGCCCTTTAGCGGCAGAACGTTTCCTTGATGCGGCGTGTGGATTGCTCGGGATTTCGCGGCGGTTGGCGCGACGTTTTGCGGTCAGCTTTCAGTTGTCTTTTCTCGATACCAAACAGAAAAAACACGTCGGTAGCTGTGTTAATCTCAACCTCGGGGGTATGTTTCTGGCGACAGAAACTCTCTTTCCTGTTGGTACGGAGTTGGCGGTGGAATTTGTGCTGCCCGGGTTTCAGATGACTTTGCAGAACTCTGTGCGGGTTGCGTGGGTCAATCATCCGGAGTGGCGCAAAAAGAACTCAATGCTCTGTGGTGTCGGCTTGGAATTCGTAAGCGTTAGTCCGACCTTTGTGGCTGCCTTGCAGGTATTTCTTGAGAGTGTCAAGATCGACGACTGAAGCTCTCGCACTCTTATTCTTCTACGCACGAATCCGGGTTCAACTCTGTGCCGCAATATTTGCAGTGGATGGCGTCGTAGCTGTGTTTCTCTGCTCCGCAATCAGGGCAGGCCTGGGTTGAAACCTTACCTGTGATCGGTGCGATAAGTTCCGCTGTGACAATCCCCGTCGGTACCGCAATCACCCCATATCCCATGATCATGATAACGCTGGCAACTGCCCGCCCGAGGGGCGATTGTGGCGACAGGTCGCCGTAACCTACGGTTGTCAGGGTGGTGATTGCCCAGTAGCAGGAAACGCCGATCGAGGTGAAGCCGCCTTCGTCGCCTTCGATGATGTACATCAGCGAGCCGAAGATCAGGACAAGGGTCAGAATGACAAAAAGAAAAACAGAGATTTTGCGAGCGCTTGCGCGCATTGCTTTGAGAAGAAATTCAGCTTCGTTGAGGTACTGGGCAAGCTTCAGAATTCTAAAAATCCTCAACAGACGCAGCACCCTGATGACCATCAGGTACTGTGAGCCGGGGATCAACAGACTGATGTAGGTCGGTAAAACTGCAACAAGGTCGACGATTCCGTAAAAGCTGCGGATGTACTTCCGCGGTTGTCCGAGGGAGATGATCCTTAAACCATACTCAATACTGAAAAGAATGGTAAAAACCCATTCAATAATATAGAGCGCCCGACCATGTTTATCGTGGATCTCGGCAACGCTGTCAAACATGACGGCTATGATACTTAAGATGATGGCGAGGATCAGGGCGACGTCGAAGAACTTGCCGGCCGGGGTGTCGGCTTCGAAGATAACCTCATGCAGGAG
>JAAXQF010000485.1 GCA_012974435.1 Desulfuromonadales bacterium
TTTTTTCGCCGGTTTCAGTGAGTGAAAACAGCAACATCAAAAATGAAAACATGCGCTTGGAGGCAATATCCGTATCGTCAATCCAAAACCAGTCGTCCCGGTAAGGGACAGCCACCAAGGCATCTTCCGGACGAGATGCACCGCTCTGGACACGAATCAATGGGGGCATGTCAGATGCGTTTTTATCAGAAAATTTAGCCACTCGTCCTTCCTCGATATCTTTTGCCGGTACGTCGATATAAGATGCCAGCTCGATCATAATTTGAAGCATGGATCGGGTAAGCATAGCGATTTCCTGATCATCAGCGGCAAAGGCACCATATACTACACGAATCTCTTTAGCATCAGGACTAAGACCCAGTATCTGCTGAACAGTATTTACGTCCTTAGCAATTTCATCACTAAGCTTGCTCCTAAAAAATACTACCACCGCTTTTTTATCACCCATCGGCTTGACCCGCATGCCAAGTCCACCTGATATTTGAATTCGCCGCATGGCTTCAATGAGACGGCGAAAACGTGGATCAGCGGATTTTCCCATCGCCGTTGCGCCAAACCGGTTATCGACGCCGTTGATCGTTTGTACACATATCCGATACAAAAAATCCGCCGGATACTCGGACTGTATTAGAAATAAAAAGGCTCGAATGGGAATTGGCGTCATCAGGCTTCGAGAAAACTTATCTCCCGTGAGAGGGGTATAGGTAATGGTTGGGCGGTCGGTGTATTTACCGCTGCCCCCCAAGGTTTGATTGTCGCCGAGGATGCTCTCGCTCCTCCAGGTGGCACCTAAATTGATCTGTCCCTCTATAGCGTACTGGCTGATGACTGATGATACATCTAAAAAGACTGGCGCATCTAAATAACGTATCTTCACCAGGTTGAGGAGCATCTGTTTCTTCCAGGAGCTTGATAGTGCGTTTACATAATCAAAACGATCTCGATCAACCGTCCCCGGACCTATACCGGCACATCCTGCCAACAAAATCAATGCCAGGGTGGCGGGTATCATTTTGAGACGAATATCCTTTAGCATTGTTTTATCCTTTCCAAAAATTGTAGCAAAGATTCATCACATCACTTATTTGTCACGCCTTGTTCGTTTCACCACGAGGTACAATTTGTGACAGACTTTCCTATCCGAAAATGTCTATTTCTCCTGATTATATTTTTGCTGTATAGCTCAATCAATCAATTCAATTTCGCCGGGTCGTCAGGTCTTGTCGCACCACGCCTCGGTTGGACTATAGAGACGCAAGAGGCAAAATCAAGCCTTGCCGGGAACACTTTGGATCCAGTTCGGCTCCTTGCCTGCCTGCGCCTTGGCTGAAATAGAGATCGACGGATCCGTCGTTGTTTACGATCCTTTTGTCGCGCCAGCTCGCTTTGGTCGGGTATGGCTTCATGGTCTGTAATCTTCTTAACTTATCCTTTCAGGCTGCCCCGCTCAATCGAGCCACTTCGCGAAGACGTTCTCCACCACGGGGGCCACGTTGAAGCCCACCATCCATTCCGGTGCAATGGCATCCGGGCTTTCCACGTAGTAGTTTAGGTCTAGTGAAAACTTCCAGGGCCGGCCTTTGATGATGAAGGTCTTTCCTGCCGTGAAATGCAAGGGAATTGTCCATTCTTCCGATTCGTGGTTGTAAGTCATGATCGGCATACTCCCGACACTCCAGCCGCCACCGGGGACGAAGACGCCAAAGAGCTGTATTGCCGTCAGGTTGACCGAAGCATCGCTCCGGCGGAGATACGGGAGGTCTGGACTCGACTTGCCGTCGCCCGCAATGTCCCACTGGTGGTTGGCGAATACACCGAAAACAGATTTCTCGGTAACGCGGCCGAGCTGAAAGCCGGGCCCCAGGGCCCACACCTCGCTGCCCAGCCCTTCTTCCGAAGCTGTTGGAAAGATCGATGAGAATCCGACGCTCCAGAGGAAGCCATTCTCGAGCGTTGTGCCATATTGCACGTCCAGGGTGATATCCCCAAGACCGCTCTGGGAGCCCAGGCGCCGACTGTCTTTATCGTAGACCGGTTGGTCGATGAGGTACGGCACCCCGGGACGAACCCAAAGGGTTTTTCCATTTTCCAGAGGGAAGGGAAGTGTGGGCTGGAAGAACAGCTTGACCATGTCTTGATCGTCTGCGCGCGGCAGGTCTCCGTCGAAGCTGAAATACTGGGTCTGTAACTTCAGGCTGGTGAGCACCGTGTTCGGGTTAGCCAGCTCCTTGGCGATTTCCTCTTTCGACGGGGTGCTG
>JAAXQF010000184.1 GCA_012974435.1 Desulfuromonadales bacterium
AGAAATAAACATGTAAAAAATTCGGATCTGTTTCGAATTTAAAGTGTTATAATAAACCTTTTTTGGATTAATGCAAGCCGGCGCCTCCGGGGTCGGTTGCGTTAATCCTCCTGATTTTCATCCTCGATTCGTATGAGGACCGGCCGGTCACTCACAACGTCAAGATTCAAAATCTCGGTCAAAGCCTTTTGCACATCCGCTTCCCTGGCCAAATGCGTGAGCATGACAATGGGGACTGCACCGTTGGTTTTTCTCCCTTTTTGCTGTACGGACTTGATGCTGATTTCGTTGTCGCCCAGGATTCCGGATATCTTTGACAGAACACCGGGGCGGTCAAGGGCCGAAAACCGGAAATAATAATGGATGAATATCTCATCGATCCGCCGAACCGGAATTTTACGGATTCGGTCCATCTGATAGGAAAGCATCGGGATTCTGCTTTTGGCGTTCGAGAGAAGATTGCGCGCGATGTCGGCGATGTCTCCCACCACCGCACTGGCGGTGGGCATCATGCCTGCGCCATATCCGTAAAGCATCATGTCGCCAACCGCGTCGCCGGTAATTGTAACGGCATTGAGCACGCCGTTGACACCGGAAAGAGGATTGGTGAAAGGGATCATGGTGGGATGCACCCTTGCTTCCACGGCATCTCCCGTGTCCTTGGTAATGGCAAGGAGTTTGATGCGGTAGCCGAATTCCCGGGCAAACTCGATATCCATGGGGGTGATTTTGGAGATCCCTTCAATATAGATATCCTTATAGTTGATTTCCATGCCATAGGCCAGGGATGTCAAAATGGCCAGCTTGTGTGCCGTGTCGATGCCTTCGATGTCCAGGGTCGGATCTGCCTCGGCAAACCCGTTTTTTTGGGCTTCAGCGAGGACATCTTCAAAGCTGCTGCCGTCTTCGGCACTGCGTGACAAAATGTAATTGCAGGTTCCGTTGAGGATCCCGGCCATGGATCGTATATGATTGCCCACCAAAGACTCCCGCAGCGACTTGATGATCGGCATGCATCCGCCGACACTGGCTTCAAAGGCCAGGTCTACACCGTTTTCCATGGCCGCCCTGAACAGGGTGTTGCCATGGCCGGCGAGCAGGGCCTTGTTTGCGGTCACCACAGGTTTTCCGTTGTCGAAAGCCCGTAAAATAAGATCTTTGGCAATTCCTTGCCCGCCGATCATTTCCACGACAATGTCGATGTCGGGATCATCGACCACTTTAAAGGCGTCAGAGATAAATACGCCGTCATCAAAGGGTATGCCGCGATCGGTTTCAAGGTCGATATCGGCGACGTATTTCAGGTTCAAAACAGCGCCGATCCGGGATAAAAGAAGATCTTTGTTTTCTATGAGAATCTTGGCAACCCCGGTGCCGATGGTGCCGCAGCCGATCAGTCCCACATTTATTTTTTTCATCGAAGATGACTCCACAAAATTGTATAACCCTTATATGATCTTCCGGATACCCCGTATGGCCTGATTGATGCGCATATTGTTCTCTATGAGAGCAAACCGTACGTAATCGTCACCATATTCGCCAAATCCAAGGCCCGGTGCAACAGCCACCTGGGCTTCGTTAATCAGCATTTTAGAGAACTCCACGGACCCCATGTGGAGGAATTGTTCCGGGATTTTGGCCCATACGAACATGGTGGCCTTGGGGCTTTCAATTTCCCAGCCCACGCGGTTAAGGCCGGTTATGAGGGCGTCTCTTCGCTGTTTATAGGTGTCGCATATTTCTTTGACGCAATCCTGGGGGCCGTTCAAAGCAACGATGGATGCAATCTGAATCGGTTGAAAAATGCCGTAATCCAAGTAACTTTTTATCCTGCGAAGGGCGCCCACAACTTCAGCATTTCCCACACAGAAGCCCACCCGCCATCCGGGCATGCTGTAACTCTTGGAGAGCGAAAAAAATTCGACTCCTACATCTTTGGCGCCTTTGACCTGGAGAAAACTGGGGGGCTCATAGCCGTCGAATGCCAGATCCGCATAAGCGAAGTCATGGACGATCAGGATATCGTGCTCCTTGGCGTAATCGACGATTTTTTCAAAAAACTCGATATCCACGACTTCTGTGGTGGGGTTGTGCGGATAGCTGATAATGAGCACTTTGGGTCTCGGCCAGGTCTGCCGGGTGGCGTTCATCAGGTTATCAAAAAAATCGTTCCCAGGGCCTACGGGTATTCCCCTTACATCGCCGCCGGAAATAATAGCTGAGTAGGGGTGGATGGGGTAGGTG
>JAAXQF010000542.1 GCA_012974435.1 Desulfuromonadales bacterium
GTCTGTTACATGCTGCTCTTTTTCCCCTTCTTCCTGAACTTTATCTCATCGATGACTCCCGGTGATGCTGATTTTGTCATACAGACTCAAGACCAGGTCGCTCGAATGGGCGGAGAGCTTGGAGACAAACCTTTTATCGCAAGGCATATCGCGAACACACACACCATGTTTAACATCGTCAACACAATTATCTTCCTGCCTCTGGTTGGACTATTGGCGAAAATTAGCACGCTTGTTATCCGTGGTCGTGAAGAGGATATGGAGTTTCACCTTAAATATCTCGACAACAGGGTTTTGAGTACTCCTCCGATTGCTTTGGCTCAAGCCCGCTCCGAGACCAGGCGTATGGCTCAAATTGCCCAGGAAATGGTCGACGAGACGCTACTCTTTTTGCAAGATAATGATTTAAAAAAGATCCCTGGCTTGGAAAAGAAAGAGGATCTCACTGATGTATTGCAGAAAGAGATTACTGATTTCCTGGTCAAGTTGTCGCAAAAATCAATCACTCAGGAAACCTCCCAAGAGGTTGCTTCGATGATGAATATGGTCAATGACCTGGAACGCGTTGGCGACCACTGTGAAAACCTTTGGACTTTGAACCAGAGAAAGCTGGATCAGAAAATTACTTTCTCAGAAATTGCTATGAATGAAATTTCAGAAATTTCAGACCTGACCCGTGAGTTCCTGGCTACAATCGTTCAAGCTCTCGAAGACAAAAACACAGGGATCTTCGACGAGGCTCACAGGTTGGAAGACGGTATCGATGACATTGAAGAACGCTTGAGAAATAACCACATCAAGCGCTTGAATACAGGAGAATGCACGGTTAACTCCGGTCTTATCTTTATCGATATGCTGCACAACTTTGAAAAGATCGGTGACCATACCTACAACTTTGCAAAAGCTGTAGTCGGTAAAAAATGATGTTGGCTGCGATTGACGCCGGGAGCAACACCCTGCGTTTGCTGATTGGCAAGGTTCAGAACGGTAAGGTTGCCCCGTTACTTTACGAGCGTCGGATCTGTCGTCTGGCTGGTGGATTCAAAAATGAAGAGGGTTTGTCTCCAGAAGCGATGGAGAGAACCCTCTTTGCTTTTCAAGAGTTTGCAGAAGTTTTTGCAAAGAATAGAGTCAAGAAGGTGAGGGCGGTTGGTACTGCAGCCTTTCGTCAAGCAATAAACGGCGAAAAGTTTGCGAGCAAGGTCCGTTCTACAACTCAGTTGCCTCTTAAGATTATCTCCGGAGAGGAGGAGGCTGAAACGATGACGGCAGGCGTGCTCTCTGCCCTCGACCTAATTCCTGATAATGCTTTGATCATCGACATTGGTGGCGGTAGCACTGAGTTCGTGCTTTGCGCTAAACAGAAGGTACTTTGGACCCGCAGTTTACCTTTAGGAGTCGTGCGTCTCATAGAAGGGCATGAAAGCCCGGAGGCCAGACAACATTTCATCACACAAACTCTTGCACAGTTTAACGTCGAATTGGAAAGAGCTTGTGTGTCCAATAATGTTGATATTGGTTCAATTGCTCTCGTTGGAACCGCAGGGACAGTAACGACGCTCGCTGCTCTTGATCAGCAAATGACTGAGTATGACTGGAGGCAGATTAATAACTACGTCATGCCTCTATCAAAAATTCAGTATTGGCGGGAACTCCTGGCGCCTTTAACACCCCTCGAGCGTGAGTCCTTACCGGGCATGGAGGCTGGTCGCGGCGACCTGATCATTGCGGGAATTGAGGTCATTCTTAATGTGATGCAGCAGCTTAGTAACACGTCTTTAACGGTAAGTGATTTCGGTATACTGGAAGGCCTTCTGCTTTCACTGGAAAGCTCAGAATAACAGAGCCATTTCGTTGACAATTCTGCTCAGTCTCCGCTATTATCAAGACCATTTTGCCCACAGCTTGAAACGTGAGTTGTGATGGCATTACATCATAATATTCCAGAGGTTTAGTCTATGCAAAAAACAATTTTGTCCGGCAATGAGGCTTTCGCCCGTGCCGCCTATGAGGCAGGTGTTACCGTTGCCTCTGCCTACCCGGGAACTCCTTCAACTGAAATCCTGGAAAACATAACTCAATATGAGCGTATTGATGCCTCCTGGGCGCCAAATGAGAAGGTCGCTTTAGAAGTTGGTATCGGTGCCAGTATTGGCGGTGCCAGAACGATCGTGACGATGAAGCATGTTGGCGTCAACGTCGCTGCCGACCCATTGTTTACTTTCTCATACAC
>JAAXQF010000445.1 GCA_012974435.1 Desulfuromonadales bacterium
AAAAAAATACAGAAACACTTAACCAGTCAGACAAATAAAACAAACCCCA
Source organism: Desulfuromonadales bacterium (assembly GCA_012974435.1). Classification (GTDB taxonomy): domain Bacteria; phylum Desulfobacterota; class Desulfuromonadia; order Desulfuromonadales; family BM103; genus M0040. The sequence continues at coordinate 50 of JAAXQF010000445.1, forward strand.
CATCAATTCAATGTGGGGTTTGTCAACAATCTAAAGTAAAGGCCAGGAATTATTCTGGCCTTTACTTTATCTTAAAAGATGTAAACTGAACCTTTACTTACGTTGGAACTCAGAGGAAGCAAAGCTGTACTTGAAGTTCATGTGATCCGTGTAGGTCCCTTCAAGGATGGCGACAACGTCCTCGGTGAAAACCAGTTCCTCGTCAGTCGGGATGACAAAGACTTTGACCGGCGAGTCCGGGGTGGTGATTACGGTCTCTGCCTTGCGAGTCATGGTGTTGCGATTCTTCTCTTTGTCGAGGATGATGCCCATGAACTCGAGGCCCTCAACAGCTTTCTCGCGAATCAGAGTACCCATTTCACCGACACCGGCAGTGAAAACCACAGCATCAATGCCACCGACCGCCGCAGCGTATGAACCGATGTATTTCTTCAGGCGGTAAGCTTCAACATCGAGAGCGAGTTTGCAGAGTTTGTCGCCTTCTTCAGCGGCTTCGATGACATCACGGCGGTCAGTGTACTGACCGGTGATTCCCAGGATGCCGGACTTTTTGTTCAGAACGCTGTCGATCTCCATGGGGGTGAGGCCTTCCTGCTCCATGATAAAGGCCGGGATCGCAGGGTCAATATCTCCACAACGGGTTCCCATGACCGCTCCTTCAAGAGGGGTAAGACCCATCGATGTGTCTACAGAGACGCCATTTTTAATGGCAGAATGGGAGACGCCATTGCCGATATGCATAGTGATAATATTGCAATCTTTCGGGTCTTTACCAAGCATGACTGCAGCACGTTTGGACACATAGAGATGGCTGGTGCCGTGAAAGCCGTAACGACGGACACCATATTTCTCGTACCATTCGTGGGGAAGAGGATAGGTGTAGGCTGGCTCAGGCATAGTCTGATGGAAGGCCGTGTCGAAGATCGCAATATGCGGAACGTCAGGAAGAACCGACTGGGCCGCTTCGATACCAGAAATGTTAGGTGGATTGTGCAAAGGAGCGAGATGCTGAACTGCTTTAATGGTTTCCAGAACTGCATCGTCTATTGTTACCGAGCAGGTAAACTTCTCTCCGCCATGAACAACACGGTGGCCGACCGCTGATATCTGGGTTATTTCTTCAACGACACCGTATTCCTTGTCGGTCAGGATTTTGATGATCAGGTGAATTGCGACCTTATGGTCGGGACACTCATACTCTTCACGATAGGTCTCCCGGCCGGGGACTTCGTGAATGATGTAGGAGTCACCTATCGTAACGCGCTCGACCATGCCTTTGGCGATAACTTCCTTTTTCTTCCAGTCGTAAAGCTGGTATTTAACGGATGAGCTGCCGCAGTTGAGTGCCAGGATATCCATAAGCCGTTCCTCCTTAGTTGTGTATACATTATTTTTTGGTGTTGAAAAAACAGAAGGCTGTTTTGAATTCGTTTTTTAGTTACGCTTAAAAAAATGTTAAGTCAGCTTTTATAGTAGGTTACGGGTGCAAAATGTGATGTGAAAGCGTAATGTAAGGTATCGTAAATTGCAAGTTTTTTAAGGAATAAATGCTGTCTGTTTGCTCTGGACAGAATCATTCTCTTGCGGTAAACTCCCGGAAGTTTCTGAAACATAAATCTATCGAAGAGGAGGAATATCCCATGGCTTACACAATTAATGACGAGTGTATCAATTGCGCCGCTTGCGCAGACACCTGCCCGGTTGACGCCATCAGTGAGCAGGGTGACGTGCATGTAATTGACGCAGCAACTTGCACAGACTGTGGTGCTTGTGTTGACAGCTGTCCTGTCGCCGCAATCGAAGCTCCCTAAGCACTTCTGTAATATAAACAAAGAAGGCCGCCCCTGATTTCAGGGGCGGCCTTCTTTGTTTATAGAGATAGTCCGGATCAGCCGGCGCCTGGTTTGGAGTCAACCACCTCGACGTTGATGTTGGCAAGGCCGTCAGGCAGGTTTCGGAAAACGATGGTGAAGGGAATCGACGCTCCGGCGGCAACGTTCATGTTGGAAAGACTGTCACCGAACTGGTTGTTCATCGCCTCTTCGATGGCTGCAAATGACATGGTCTTAAGGGCGGTGTCATCAAACTTGTTGCCGCAGAAAACGGTCTGCTGCAAGAGCGTTTGACCTTGAGCGTCGAGTAGGACACCCTTGATCGTAATCGCTGAGCGAGTAGCCGGGTGATTGTTGACGGCCGCACCTTGAATGATCAGCATCTGTCCTGCTTCGCCGTTCACATAGGAACTTCCGGAAACGTTGATGCCGATCCGATTCCCCGGTGAGCTGACTGGAGCTTCGCCAATATATTCCTGCAGGAAAGGCAGATACTGGCCGATGGTGTTCAGGTTGATTGCACCTTCCTGGATAAACAGAAAGCCTGCAGCTCCACCCAGAATAACGAGCAGGAGCACCAACAGAACCAGAATGCGCGAGAGAGAACTCTTCTTGGGCGGCGGTGGTGCCGGTAGCGGCTCTTCATCGTCATGGTCGTTTGCAGGTGGTCTGGAACTCTCCTGGCTTGGGCTGAAAGACTCCGGTTCATCTTTCTGTTCCATTGACGCGCTGGAGAAATCATCATCAGAGCCAAAGCCGGGGGCTTCTTCCTCTGGAGTGTCGCTAGCAAAATCTATCTCGCCGAATTGCAGGTCATCACTTCCGGACTGCGCCGCCGGACTTTCTGCTGCTGTCTCATTATTTTCAAACTGGGGTTCTTCAAAGTCGAAGGATGTGTCATCACTGGCCGTCTTCTCTTCCCAATCAGAAGAGGAATCATCAGCGAACGGGTCTTCGTCGCCAAAGGAAAACTCGTCAGGCTCACTTGTCTCCTCGCTTGCCGGAGCTGGCGACTCTTTTTCTGTGTCACCAAAGGCGAAGGCTTCGTCGCCAGAATCGTCCTCGAAGGAAAATTCGTCTGAAGACTCCTGCTCATCAGTGTCTTCTGTCGTGTCATCGAAAGAGAGCGCTGATGAATCTGCGTCTTCTCCCGTGGGAAAATCAATTTCGTCAACGCCCGAGGGCTCATCCGTTGAAAGGTCGATCTCATCGTTGGCGGCAGGTTGGTCCGTAGAGAAATCAATCTCATCGCTGGGTGCTGATTCTGATGCCTCCGGCTCCTCGTTGAATTCAAACTCCTTTGCTCCATCGGGCTCATCAGTTTCACTGAAAGCGGTGTCGAAGTCAGTCGGTTCGTCGAAGGCGTTCTCTTCCTGTGGCCCTTTGTTGGCCGGGGAATCATCTTCTGCGGTGTCTTCCCCTGCTTCGCTTTCTGTGTCCTGAAGCTGACTCGTGTCAACAAAGGCGAACTCGTCTGCCAACTCGTCATTTGGATCGGCATCGTCCATCTCAGATTCAAGACCGCTGAAGTCGAGATCACTGCTTTCTTCCTGAGCCGATTCATCCGGTGGTGGCGCGTCCTCCGTTGCAGAAGTTTCAGGGGGGGGCTCTTCGTTGGTCGGAGTCTCCCCTGCAGGAGCCTCGTCAGCGACTTCCTCCATGTTGAACGAACCGTAGTCAACCGTTTCTTCAACAGGCTCCGGTTCCGGAGGCATTACAGTAAAGACCTCCTTGCACTTGGAGCAGCGGACTTTGATTCCGCCAGCTTTGACCTTCTCGTCAGCTAAACGAAAACGGGTTTGGCATGCTTTACACTGAACAATCATTCAGTTTCTCCCTCTATATTTCAGGTGCCCTCAACGACACGAATGTCGGGCAGATCTCGATATTTTTCGTCAAGGTCCAGACCATAGCCGACGATAAAGCCGTCGTCCATGGAGAAGCCGACGTAATCGACCGGTACCTTGGTAATCCGGTGGGCCTGCTTGTCAATCAGGGTGCAAATTTTCAAGCTGGCCGGTTGCCGGTTGAGCAACATTTCACGAAGTGATTCAAGGGTCAGGCCGCTGTCGACAATGTCTTCTACGACCAGGACATGTTTGTCCTTGATCGACATCTCAAGATCTTTGCGGACCTCGATGATGCCGGAAGACTGGGTTGCAGAGCCATAACTGGCAAGACGTACAAAATCGATGACTGATGGAGTTTCAACAGCTCGGATCAAGTCGGCGATAAAGAGAAAGGAGCCTTTAAGCACAGCGATCATCAAGATTTCTTTGCCTTGATAATCTCGATCTATCTCGGAGGCGAGGGCCTTGATTCTTGTGGCAATATCATCCGCAGAGAAAAGGGGAGTCATGGATAGCTTTATTTGGGGAGTATTAGAGGTTGTCATGATCGGCTATTCTATAGCAAAGCGGCTGATTTATGTCAATTTTTTAGGCCGATGAAGTTCCATTAAGGCAGTCGCAAAATCCTATGCTATAATCTGCGTCAGATTATGGCTCTGTAGATAATTCTCAGAAGTGTGAAACCTGCCACCTTGTTCAGTTTCAGTATCTCATGTCAGGAGAAGTTTGATGCGTACTATTGTCGTTCTTGCCAGCCTCATATCTTTGTGTCTTTTTACGTCTTTCGCTTTTGCCTCTCCGGATTTGCAAGTTGAAACGCCGACTTTTAATTTTGGTGAGATCTACCAGGGTGATAAGGTTCCTCATGTCTTCGAGTTTACCAACCAGGGGGAAGATCCTCTGATTATTGATCGTGTGCGCAGTTCCTGTGGTTGTACTGCGGTTCTGGTCTCCGAGAAAAACATTCCTCCCGGGGGCAAAGGCGAGCTGAAGGCCAACTTCGACAGTGCCCGCTTCCGTGGTGCCATTTCCAAAACCATTTATCTCTACAGCAACGATCCTGTCCGGCCAACCATGCAGTTCCATCTTAAAGGCAATGTTCTTGAAATTGTCGCCGTCGAACCTGCTCAGATAAACTTTGGCAGGGTGGAGGCAGCAAATCTCGTGACCACCAAGGTTGTGTTGCGTAACCAGGGTAAAGAAACTTTGACCCTCGGTAAGCCACATGCGACTGCGGCGGAACTTCTGGTCAAGATGCCTGAAGTTGATTTTGTCAGTGGCGCTGAAGTGACTATCGAGCTACAGCTGACACCCAAGCCTGGTCAGGAACGTTTCAGCGGGTATGTTCTAGTGCCTGTTGTCGGCGTCCCCAAGAACGAGATCCGTATTCCCGTATACGCAACGATTAATAAATAAGTTTCACAGAGACTGCTTCATTTTATCGTTTATGGGTTGAAAGAGCTGTCATGTGGTCTATAATTGACCCGTTTTGTTCTCGATCGTCCAGGGATCACTCTCACAAACTTTGTTCAAGGAGCCTGCATGTCTACTCATGTCTCGCCACCACAACGGCGCAAATTTCTCTTTACTATGCTCGGTGGTCTCGGTGTCCTGATCGGCGCTGCGTCAGCTTGGCCCATTTTCCGTTTCCTTTCGCCTGTCGCCGGTGGTAGCGGCAACGACCAGGTTGTTGTTCCGCGTAGTGAGATCGCGGCGGGAAAAGCCCATTTCTTTGACTATCGCGGCAAGCCGGCGGTTCTTCTGCAACCGACTCCGGGCAAATTTGTTGCCTTGTCGGCGGTTTGCACGCATCTCGGTTGCGTTGTTGCCTGGCAGGATCAGGTTGGGGAGTTCCTTTGTCCTTGTCATGGCGGCCGCTTCTCTGCCGATGGCCAGGTCCTTGGCGGTCCGCCACCAAAACCACTTGAAAATCTAGTTGTCGAGCTTGATGGCGACCAGCTCAAAGTCGGATAGGGGGAACTTATGCAACCGATAAAAATGCTGGTCGATTTCGTTGATGCACGTCTCGGGGTTAAGGATCTTTACAACAAGGAATTGCATGGCTATCTGCTGCCGCGGAAAGTCAATGCTTGGTACACCCTTGGCGCGGTGCTCCTGGTGCTCTTCAAAATCCAGGTTATTACCGGCATCCTGCTCCTTATGTTCTATGTCCCGGACTCGGAAAAGGCCTTCGCCAGTATTCAGGCTATTATGAATGATGTGCCCTATGGCTGGCTCTTCCGTATGCTGCATGCCGTCGGCGCCAACGTCATCATGATTGCCCTGCTGCTGCATATGCTCTCTGTGCTTTTTATGTCCAGTTACAAAGGTCGCCGTGAGTTCACCTGGCTGACAGGTTTTACCATCCTCAATCTGACCATGGGGCTCTGTCTGACCGGTTACCTCCTGCCCTGGAGCCAGCTTTCCTTCTGGGCGACCACGGTCGCAACAGATGCCGCCGGTGCTATTCCGGTGGTCGGAGATTACCTGGTGGAGTTCCTGCGTGGTGGGGCGACCGTTGGCAACCAGACGCTGGGTCGTTTCTTTGCTTTGCATGTTGTCGGCATGCCCCTGATCCTGCTTGGCCTGATCGGTGTCCATCTCTTCTGCGTCAAGCGTCGCGGTATTTCCGCACCTCCTTTTGGAGATGATTACAAAGCTTCCGAACCTCTGCCTTTCTTCGAGCATGAGAAGCATAAGGACGGAATCCCTTTCTTCCCGAACTATTTTGTTAAAGATGCTGCTGTTATCTGCTTCTTTATCGCTTTCCTGCTTGCGATCATCTTCTATGCTCCGGGTCTGTTCTTCCCCGAATCTGCTTTCCAACCTGCGGACCCGTTTTTGACTCCTCCGCACATCAAGCCGGAGTGGTACTTCCTTTGGGCCTACCAGACTCTGAAAATTTTCCCCAGTGAAATTATCGGGCTGGGTGTACAGGGTGCGTTTATGACATTCCTGGCGCTGCTACCTTTTATTGATCGGAGCCCCGAGAGGCGGCCGGGCAAGCGTCCGTTGTTTATCACCTGCTACGTTCTTACCATCCTTGTTTTCCTGGCGATTTCTATCTGGGGGCATTACTCATGATTCGCACATATATTTCTCTTTTTGTCCTGATGCTTTTTACGCTATTGGCGGCTCCTGCTTTTGTGCTGGCAGCTGACACCGTGTGCATCGAATGCCACGGCGGGCAGCCCGGGCCTCTCGGTGAGCCCGTTGCGCAATGGCGCACCAGTGTCCATGCTGAGAACGGCATCTCCTGTCACGACTGTCACGGCGGCGATCCCACCGACTTCGCAATGGCGATGAGCCCCGACAAAGGCTTCATTGGCGCTCCGGAGTATGCGGATGTCCCTGATTTCTGTGGTCGTTGTCATGTGGGCGTTGCCGATGCCTACAAAGGGGGTGCTCATGGACAAGCGCTTGAAACTGGCGCGGCGCAATGCGTTGTCTGCCACGGCAATCACGCGATCCAGAGGGCAAATCTGGATCTGATCAATGAGGACACTTGTTCGCAATGTCATTCGTATGAGCGGGCCGCACTGATCCGCCTGTCTCTGGTTGAAACGGATACGATGATCAATGCGACAGAAGGTGATCTTGAACGACTCTACCGTCTCGGTTTCGCGGTCGATGAGATGGAAGACGGCCTTTTCAACCAGCGCAACAGTTTTCACCGCATCTTCCATGGTGTCGACGTTGAACGTGTACGAGCGGAGACTGCAGACGTACAGGCCGAAGTCGGCAAGATAAGCAGCGAAGTAGCAGAGATCGATACAACGATCCAGGGACGTAAACTCTGGGGAAGTGTTGTGATTGGTCTCTTTATTCTTGCCGGAGTGATCTTCCTTCTGGTCAGGAAGGCTTACGAGGAAGAAGAGCGCAGCTGATCATAAACTGCGAGGATGAAAAAGTCAGGGGCGCTGCATCTTGAATGCAGCGCCCCTGTTTGTTTGTAAAGGTTCATTCCGGGGTAACTCTAAGGAAGGAAGTTGTTACTGAGATCGCCGTAGGCGCGTTTGAGATTGAGCTGGATCAACTGTTCGTAGCCATCCATCTGGTGATATTGAGGCAGGTCGAAGTTTGCCAGGGTCTGTTCCAGGGTTTCGCCGCGCTCGATGCACTTCAGGACTTCCGTCAGGAAGTCGCGAAAGAACTGCCCGAACTCGTAAACATCTTCACTGTCGCCGACCGGTCCATAGCCGGGGATAATCTGTTTGGCATCGATCTGCTCCAGGAAGTCGAGAGCAAGCAGCCAGTCGGTCATGTAACCGTTGCCCATGTAGCCGACACTGTTAATATAAAGTAGATCGCTGGCGAACAGCACTTCGGCTTCGGGGATGAAAACAACGATGTCCCCATCGGTATGTCCTTTACCAATATTGGTCAGTACGACCGAGACACCGCCGGGTTTCAAGGTTAAACCTTCGTTGAAAAACATCGTCGAATACTCTGGCTTGCGGACTTCAGAGTCGATGTTTTTCCAGGTTTGCCAACTCATCAAAACGTCTTGGCCTGGCGGGAAATCGAAATCAACATAGGTGTATCCGGCGTGATGGTGAGCAAGGACAAAATAACGAATCGGTTTCGTGGTGCGGGCTGCGACAGCTCTGCGCAGGTCGTCGATGACCTCTTTGGTCATGTGAGCGCCTGCGGCGACAACATACTCTTTGCCAATAACAAAGATCGCGTTGGTGGTCGCCTTGCTGTCGGGTTTGGCGATAGCCGCAAAGACACCGGCTGACAGCGGTTCGATCTGAAAGCTGTCCTGCACCGTGACGACCGCGACTGCCGATCCTACAGAAGATTTCTTCTTCTTGGCGGGGGCAGCAAAAGAGCTGGTTGTCATGCTGTATATTAAGATCAGAATGATCAGTAGGATGCGACACATGGTGACATGATAGCAGGGAGTTGTACGCCCCGGCAACTGTCTTGATGAGCTTTGATTACCAGTTGCAAAAGTCTACGAAGCAGTGGTATAAACCATCCCCTGTGCGCGATTAGCTCAGCTGGATAGAGCGCTGCCCTCCGGAGGCAGAGGTCACAGGTTCGAATCCTGTATCGCGCGCCACTTAAATTAAAGGAAAAGCCTGGACGAGAAAACGTCCAGGCTTTTTTTCTTTTTTGGGATTTAAGACCCTCGTTAAGGCCGGTAGAGAAAACGCACTAAAAGCTTAATTATTAAGTCAACAGCACATGCTTTTTACAACAAGTGATACTTCTTTCATTGCTCCTCTAATTCGAGTAGCACCGTAGAGTTGTATTTGATATTCGACATTTCCCCTATGTACCCTACATGCCCGTTGTCAACAATGAGCCCGTCCCAGGTTGCTTGCAAATCATAGTCATATTTCTCTGAGAGAAGAAGCTTGAATGAGCCTGTGTAGTAACAGAAATCGCCCTCTGTCAAGACACAATCCCCCAGGCAGGTCGCATCGTCTTTGCACAACTGCTCGCAAGCCTCGTTTTCTTTAAAAGGCCCATCAGCCAGAGCGACCGTCTTTGATTCGAGCGTTGAACTGTTATACGCCGTCACTGTCACAAATGGATCTGTTGAAAACTGTTCGCAGCCTGTGGCGGTGTTGTATGTCGGCAACGCAACCAGTCCATCGATAAAGCTCTCCGGAGCGGTAACAAATTCCCCTTTGATAATGCGCATACTCGTCGGCTTGAGTTGGTAACGGTTTGTCCTTTTTTCGTTAAAACCTATAGCCGTTTCGGGATCGAACTCTATAGCCACGTTAACTGCGTTGTCTTGTTCGCTCAGGCAGAAGGACTCTTCTTTTGCCAAAACCTTGACCCCGGATTGCTGCCCACTCGGAGTCTTTAGCGGATGCTTCTGAAATTTAGGGTCGTTATTCTCGATCACATAATTGCCTTCATCAGCAAGAACCAGACGAATTTGGCTGAAGCAGACTTCGTCACCATTCTCAGGTAGAGGGACTTCGATGTCACCCAGGTAGAGGCTTGCTTCACCAGGAAAATCGAGGACATTGACTGTAACAGGCAGTTCGTTAATATCGGCTGAATTGTAATAGGTCGTCTCGATGTTGCTGGCGACGACACCAATTTCCTTAATGGTCAGAACAACTGCGTTGTAAAGAGCCTGGTTATCAGTAAGAGAGACGGAGACCGAGCCCGTAGAGGCCACCGC
>JAAXQF010000440.1 GCA_012974435.1 Desulfuromonadales bacterium
GTTCTGGGCTCGATGATCGTCATGACGCCTGGAACCGTCGCGTACAAGGAGACTGAATCAGAAGAGGGCGGATGGACCATAGCTGTGCACGCACTCCATGCCAAAGACGCGGAAGATGCACAAAAAACCCTTGATCGCATCCACGACCGATTCGAATCACGGCTCAGACAGATGGAGACCCTGTGATGGAAGCTGCAATTACCGTCCTGTACCAGGCCAGCCAACTCATGCTCATCGCCGCAGTTGTGCTGATTCTCTATCGATTCAGCCGTGGGACTTCGGTCTTTGACCGTGTGGTTGCCTTCGAAACAATCGGACTGGCGGTGGTCGGTTATCTGTTGCTTGAATCCAATGCGACAACTGCTCGTCTTTACACCGATGCAGCGCTCGGACTGGCCCTGTTCTCGGTCGTGGGAACCATATTTCTCGCCTATTTTCTCGGCCGCGGGGAGTTTCCCGATGAATGAGCTGGCGACCCCCCTGGAATTGCTTGCCGCGGTTTTGGCGTTCGCCGGTGCCTTCTTTTTTCTGGCCGGCGCTATTGGCTTTTTGAGGTTGCCTGATTTTTACACACGTATTCACGCACCGACAAAAGCAGCAAGCCTGGGAATTCCACTGATGGCCTTCGCTTCCATGCTCCTGCACCTGGGGGCGGGTTTCGATTTGTGGATAGAAGACGCACTGATTATGCTCTTCGTTTTTCTGGCCAATCCGGTCAGCACCCAGATGCTTGTCTGGGCGGCCGTAGCAAGAAACATACGCCCATGTGCAGAGACCATCGGACAGCCGTCCGGTGACCTTGAGACATAACGGCAGCCATCAATAATTGCAGTGGACGATGCCGATTGACAGACCTGATGATTTATAATTCCCTGTCGCTGAAACCCCAGGTAAAGCGCAGGTAGAAATCGAAGTCTTGCCTTTTTACGGTACTGAAAACCGGTTCCAAATCCTTGCGCCAGCGCCCGCGTATATCTACCGCGAGGCGCTGATTGCGCCGCCACTGGTATCGTATTTCAAACAACTCCTCGTTTTTGCCATACTGGGGTGACAGCAACCAGCCGGCATCCGTTCGGGCATAGTTGATACCGATACTTTGTCTGGGCAGAAAATTCATGACACTGGCCGTGACGGCCCAGGCCAGGCCATCCACATCACCATCACCTACCAGCCCGGCTGACACTCGGGTCTGCGTCTCGGGGGCATAGCCCAGTTCTGCCGAGAGACGCAGGTTCGGACCTTCCGATTGTGCCGGCCAACGCATGGCACCGCGTACGACCATACCCCAGTAATTTTCTATACGGCCAAAACGCACGCCATCCTTGAGCAGGGAGTCGGGGAGGAAGGAAATGTCAAGGCCTCGCTGCAATACGGCCCCCTTTCGCTTGTTGTTTTCGAAAGCGAAAAAATAGCTCGTCCGTGAACCATCGTCGATGAAATCCAGGGGTCGATGCCGAACAGTACCGGGACCATCCACCGAGTTATATTGCAGGATCAGGTGGGTGGCCCAGTCGTTTTTGAACCTGCGGACAGCGTGAACGCCATCAGTCCAGTTAACACGTAAATTGTTGCTGTCATTACGATCCAGCGATTTCGCATAAACACCTCCCCGGGTTATGAACTTGGTCTGTAAACGTCCGATTGCCAGATCAAAGCGTTCCGTGCGAAACCAGTGGAGAAACAGTTCATCCAGAGTGATCTGGCCATCTTCAATGCTTACAGGAGTCGGGATTTCCGGCTCAAGGTAGAATTCCGGCTGACATTCATCGTTGGAACACAAACCTGCCAGTCGCGTGTTGACCCTGAGCGTTTCAGTGATCCCATAGGACGATTGAAGCCGCCAGCGTGTCCGTATCTGATCTATGTTCAGGCTTTGTACGTCAGTAAACTCGACATCGGCATGCACAAAACTGATACGAAGGTCACCGCCCAGGGTCCATCCACGCTTCTCCACGGCATTCCCGATTGAACTTTCGGCATCGTCGATGGAACCATCGCTATCCAGGCCGGAATCTTCTTCGGGGCATGTTTCAGAATCCGTTCCATCCACGCAGGACTCACTTTCACCAGGTTCCTGTGCGTCACTAGATTCCTGTGCGGCCAACTCAACGCAAGTCAGTATCAACAGGCCGGTCAGAAGATATCTCAATAAATTCATTGGGACATAGCTAACTGCAGTCTCTTATCCGGCCATTTAAGCTGTTTGTTATAC
>JAAXQF010000125.1 GCA_012974435.1 Desulfuromonadales bacterium
GAGGTAATCCACACACAGATAAAGCACTGGAAGCAACAACCGTTAATGCAGCAGCCTTGATGAACTCGCGGCGTGAGTAATCTTGGTTGACCTTTTCTTTTCCTGTCTCTCTATTCATGATTCCTCTTTTCTATATTTGTATGTCATAAGAAAATCCTTCCGGAAAAAACCTTTTGCCGGACATTAAAAAAGGGGCAAGTCTAATATTGCCCTCGATCATCTTTAAGATGCGCCCCCCTATTTATAGGTTTCATCTTAAGGCGAGGTTCATCCGAACCCCGCCTTTTTGGAATGTTAGTTACTTACTTCCACCAACTCCCCAACCTCTGTCGAGGTTATCCCATTCGGGCACTTGCATGATGGCTTTACGCGGATCGAACGGGACCTTCTTGGGATCGATACGCGGCTTGGAGGCTTCGATGGTTTCAGGCCGGGCGTTCACGACATTTTTGAACGGAAAATCGCGGTTCTGCGCCTTGTCGGGGTAGGCTGACTTCCACATCAGATGACGCGTTTTCATGATGCTGAACATGGGTTTGGCGGCAAACATGGGAATGAGCATACCGCTCTCCTCGCGGGGATCGTTGTAGAGATCGTAGAACTCAGGGCCGCTCAGCCCCGGCAGCGCGTTGCGCCAATCACGTTTGAAGCGTCCTTTCACGGTGGCCGCAAGTTCGTCTCCGGTATAGATGAAGACATAGTCGCGCCGGCTGAAACCGTCGCCATTCAGGATCAACGAAGTCTGATCGATGCCGTCGATAATGCGGTCGGTCGGGATATGTTCAGTGGCACCGCCAATATTCGCGAAGGTGGTGAACAGGTCGGTTTCGTGAATGATGTCGCCGACGATCTGGCCTTCGTTAATGACGCCAGGCCAGCGAGCGAATGCACATACACGTACACCACCCTCAAGGAAGTCGCCCTTGCCGCCACGGTAGAGCGTTTCCACCATGCCGGGCGGTCCGTTGTGAGTCATCGGGCCATTGTCGGACATCATAACAACCAAGGTGTTATCCTCAATACCGAGCGTTTTAAGCTCTTCCATCAGCTTGCCGATATAGATATCCAGCCGGGCCAGCCCTTCCTGCAGCAGTCCGCCGCTGACCGTGATGTTGTCGTCCGGGAAACCGGCAAACGGGGTGATCTGTGGCCAGTAGGCAATGTAGAACGGCTTCTTCGCCTTGATGCTTTTTCTCATGAAAACCAAAGCGCGCTTTTCACACTCCCCATCCAGGGCAATGTAGTCACCAAGATCGGGCGGAGTGCCCCATTCACGAACGGGTCCGTCTTTCGTGCCTTCGAGCGCCCAGACAAATCCCTTCGGGCGCCAGCCTTTGTCGATATCATAAGGATCTTTGGGGAACAGTTCCGGGCGTAGCGTCGTCGGGACGATCACGCCTGCTTTTTCGAGTTGGGGGATGTAGAGACTCGGCACCTGATTGTAGGGCGTCCACAGCGCTTCGTCGAAGCCCTGCTTGTTCAGGTAGCTGGATTCAACATCGCCCAAATGCGACTTGCCGTAGAAAGCCGTGGCATAACCTGCTTTGCCGAGTACTTCGGCCATAGTCACTTCGTCGGCCGCAATTCCGCCATATTCATATGGGAAGCCGACGTTGTACATTCCATTGCGCACCGCATGACGCCCGGTCATGACCGCAGCCCGGCTCGGTGTGCAACTCGGCTCGGTATACATGCGTGTGAAGAAGATGCCCTCCTGACCGAACTTATTCATGTTCGGCGTTTCCCAGCCACGCATCTTCTGAATTTGGGGGATGCCGACTTCCCCTACCCCGGTGTCGTCCCACATGATGTGGATGATGTTCGGCGGGGTGCCGTGCTTCTTGCGCAGTTTCGCCAGCTTCTTGTCAAGCTCTTTGTCCTCGGCAGCCCATTTATCAGCATGCTGGGCCTCCAAGACATAATATTCGGCGTCATGAATGATTTGCGCCGGTCCTTTTGCCAGGACATTCCCGGCAAGGGATAACACCATGACAGGAATCACAGTTAATGAAAAAAGAAACCTTAGTTTGCTCACTTGCTACCTCCTTTTTCTTCTTTTTTGAATGCCAACAGATGATTAAGATTTATAACGGATTAATTAATTCAGTATATTATTTTTGCACGTGTAACAGCAACCCGACAAGTCTTTTTTAAGGATAGCAGCTTGGCGATGCCTTGCAACTACCTTTGTTTACACGCAATTGTGAC
>JAAXQF010000591.1 GCA_012974435.1 Desulfuromonadales bacterium
CGACAACACCTTTCTGAGCCCAATATTGCAACGCCCATTTGAATTCGGCGCCGACGTCGTCATTTACAGTGCCACCAAATACCTGGGTGGTCACAATGACCTCTGTGCCGGTGTTCTGGTTGCCCGCGATGAGGAGTTTGGTGAACGTCTTTATTTTCTGCAGAACTCAACCGGTGCAGTCTTGCCGCCTTTTGATTGCTGGTTACTTATACGCAGCCTCAAGACCTTAACATTACGTATTGAACGTCACTGCAAGAGCGCTATGGTTGTGGCTCTTTGGCTGGATAAACACCCGAAAGTAACAGACATTTATTATCCAGGCTTGGAGAATCACCCCGGCCACGAACTCTCATGCAAACAAGCCAACGGCTTTGGAGGAATGCTTTCTTTTCGGGTAGAAAGTGACGAACTGGCCAGATCCGTTCTCAAGCGGTTGCAGTTGATCTCATTTGCCGAAAGTCTGGGTGGAGTAGAATCACTAATGACGCTACCGGCGGTACAGACTCATGGTGACATCCCAGAAGCTGAACGACAGCGTCTTGGCATCTGTGAGAGTCTGTTACGGCTTTCAGTCGGTACAGAATCAGTCGAAGACATTATTGCTGACCTTGAACAGGCTTTGGCATAATAATGGTTACTCTTCCTTTGCAACCCTGCGTTAAACTGTCTTTTTTGGCCAAAGCCACAAACAAACAATCCATGGTAATTTAAAGCATCACAGGAATTCAATTTATGACTGCTTCACCTTTCGACGAAATTATTGAACGTCGTAGTACCCATGCTTACAAGTGGCTCCGACACGATGAAAAAGTTCTTCCACTTTGGGTGGCTGATGCTGATTTCAAATGCCCGCAACCGGTATTAGATGCGATCCAGGACAGGATCGAGCACGGAGTCCTTGGGTACCATAAACCTGATGTAGTACAGCCACTCTACGATGCCGTCATCCGTTGGGTGAAGAAGCAACATCAGTGGGAAGTTGACGCCGAATGGATCGTCTGGATTCCCGGTGTTGTCTCGGCGTTTAACGCCGCCTGTAAAGCTTTCTGCAAACCGGGCGATAAGGTGCTGGTGCAAACCCCTAACTACGGCCCACTCTTACAGGCAGCCAGCCTCAATGGCTTGGAGAATCTGACAGTTGGCACCCTACTGGAGAATAATCGATGGGTTCTCGACTTTGACGAACTGGAGAGAAAAGCTGCAGACCCCCTCTGCAAACTCTTTTTATTCTGCAACCCTATGAATCCTTGTGGTTCAGTGCTGACGACAGATGAGCTGAAACGGGTCGAAGCTATTTGCCTGAAGCACGAGGTTCTGCTCTGTTCCGATGAAATCCACTGTGACTTGGTCCTCGATGAGTCCGCTCGACATGTCCCGGCTGGCACCTTGAGTGAGATTGGCAAGAAGGCCATCACCATCATGGCCCCCAGCAAAACTTTCAACATAGCTGGTCTGGGTGCCTCGTTCGTGATCATTCGCGATCCCGCTATCCGTAAACAATATCACCATGCAACGTTCGGCATAATGCCATGGATCAACGTACTGGGACAGGTCGCCACGATCGCCGCTTTCACCGAATGTGATGATTGGCTCAAGGCTCAGCTCGATTACCTACGCAGCAACCGCAATTATCTGGCGGTAGAGTTGAACAAGCTGGAAGGTTTTAACTATCTGCCTGCGCAGGCGACCTTTCTGGCCTGGGTTGATGCCAGCGGGCTGAGTGCGAAAGATATACAGCAGTATATGCTAAAGCGTTGTGTTGGCCCTTCTGCCGGCAGTGACTTTGGTGATCCACACTTTACCCGCATCAATTTCGCATGCCCTCGTGCATATCTTGAGCTGATGATTGCCCGTTTACAGGCTTAGCAAACCGGACAAGGGTCTTTAGAGCCCTACAAGCCCATGTATTCCCTTGGGTTTCTTAGATTTTTGCATCTTTCTGATAAAAACAATTAAGTTGAAAACCCAAAAATATTGTGCTAAATATCTGAGCTTAATACAGTTTGCCGTTATAGCTCAGTCGGTAGAGCAGCTCACTCGTAATGAGCAGGTCGTCCGTTCGATTCGGATTAACGGCTCCACAAAAAAGCAGGTCTTGTCAAATGACAAGACCTGCTTTTTTTATTCAGTATTGTTTCTATAGTTTCAGGCCTTTACAACCTCAACCAGGTAACCATCAGGGTCGGCAAGAAAATAGAACCTT
>JAAXQF010000599.1 GCA_012974435.1 Desulfuromonadales bacterium
TCTCCAACCAGATATATTGCACCGGCATGGGGCGCCCATTCCCGAAAGACCCATTCCCGGCCGCGGAAATGAAGCCCGAAGTATTCGTGACCGGCAGCAAATTCGGACAGATCCTCTGTATCGCGGATCAGCCTTTCTTCCACCTTCCGGATGTTTTCCAGGCGACGTACCAGGACGTGTGCATACGGCTGAAGGTAGGGATCATTCTCCAGCATGCGCTCGAGCAGATGGGATAGCGGTTGTCGGCCGTCTGTGGTCATAAGTTGTTATGCTTCCACCCTTTTGTTTACGCTCATTCAGGGTTCCATTTTAGCTCAGCTCCAATACACACCTAAATCAGCGGGCGCTTTAGCATCTTTTCGTAAAGTTCGATGTACTGTTGGGCCGTAACGTCATGATTGAAGGTGGCGGCACTCTCGGTCATGATGCGCTCGATTTGTCGCGCTTTGGTTTTGGGGGGGAGTTTATAAAATTCCATGGCTTCTTGGATCGCCCAGAACAGTCCATTGCTATCATAGTTTTTGAAAACAAAACCGTTGCCTGAATTCCGCTTCAAGTCCAGATGGACCACCGTATCGTGAAGTCCGCCGGTATCATGAACCACCGGCAACGCACCATAAATAGCGCCGATCATCTGCGGCAGACCACAGGGCTCAAAAAGGGAAGGCATCAGTACAAAGTCGGAAGCGCCGTAGGACAGATGCTCCAAATCCTCGTTAAAATCGCAAATACCCACTTGCTGATACAGCTGATGATAATTGACGATATCTCTGAAGTTTTTCTGAAACTCACCATTGGCCACAAAGACGATTTGGAGATGCTCTTCCCAGTATGTCGACAATACCCGATAGAGAATATCCGCCAGCAATTGGCACCCTTTTTGTTTGTTGTCCAACCGCGATGGCCAAAAAAAGATCGGGGCTTTTTCGTCCTGCATAAGTCCTAATTTTTCCTGGAGATAACGTTTGTTTTCCTTTTTGCCTTCCGGATGATTTTTGGCGCCGTACCGACGAAAAAGCGCCGGATCTTTGGCAGGGTTGAACCCGGGATCCGGCGCATTGAGGATACCGGCGGCACATCCGGCATGCCATTTGTTTGTCAGTTCCTCCCTCAACGCCGGCTCCACAAAATCGTGTCGCCCCTCGATGATCTCCAGAAGAAAAGTCGGACTCACTGTATTGACAAAATGCGCCGCAAAGACGCCGCTCACCAGAAAATCCACTGGATTGAATTCTCGAATTTTCTCGTATTCGTGTGCCATATTCTCGTAATACAGATGCTGCCAGAAGTATGCCGCGTCGATTCCACGATCCTCGATGGAGGACAGAAACGTTTTTACGGTATGAATATTGTGGATAGTGAAGAGACAGGGGATGCCCCCTTCCCTGGACAGGGCCGGAATCAGGCCGGTCATCCAGTCGTTGCAGTGGATCAGGTCCGGCTGTACACGGGGGATGATATTGTTGATGACTTCCCTTTGAAAAGCCAGAGAAAGTTTGGTATTTTCGCCGCCGTAATCGGAATAGACCCGGTTAAGATAAAAAAAGGCGCGATCCTCGGCCAAATGCACCCGATCATCAGGCATAATCCGGTGGATGGCCTTCAATTCTTTTTGAAGAAAGGGGGCCAGACGGTCTCTGAATATGGCACGATAATCGGGAAGCGCCACATGAACATCGGCGCCCTGATCGAACAGGGCCTTGATCAGGGCGGCGGAAACATCGGCCAAACCGCCGGCCTTGGCCGTAAAGTAGTTGGCCATACTCCTCATGCGGTCAGGCAGATACGTGACTTCAGGGGTAACGATCAGTATTCGGGGATTGCTCTTTGGATGTGTCATTATCAACCCTCAATCTTTTAGGCCCATGTAATCAGACCCGGCGCAAATCTTATCCGGTCGTCCCCCCTGGGGACCGCCCTGACTGTAAATCCGTACCGGCCGGAAGCAGCGCAGCGTATGGTGCAGGTGTAAAGGTATTCACCCGCTCCACGGTCTTCCTTGACCGTCATTTCCTCAGAATTGCTGTTAGAGATGGTATCCACCGCCTTCAGGAGCCCGTAATAGAGTTCGACCTTTACTTCATCAGGACGGAGTTCTCCCAGAGTCACGACTGCCGTAACAACCAGGCGTTCTCCCACCCGAAACGGGTCTTCCGTTTCCCGCACCGGATGCGCGATCCTAATTCCGTCCCACAGGGCATGGAGTCGTTTGTATTGTGCTGAAAGAGACACGGCTTCTTTGGCGTTATCCGAAGTCAAATTTGGCAAGCTTTTTGCTGCAGGGGCATAAAAAAGCGCTTCATATTTGGATACCATGATATGGGCGCAAAAACGCTGCATAGCCATCTTTATCGATTCCTTCATCATTTTAAGCCATTGGTCCGGGATATCTCCGTTCTTTCTTTCATAAAAACAGGGAATCACCTCGTTTTCCAGAACATTATAAAGGGCCTGAGCATCCACAGAATCCTGATACGCCGGATCAGCGTACTCCTCCCCGTTTCCGATGTGCCACCCCCTTCCTTCAGCATACCCTTCACACCACCATCCATCGAGGATACTCACGTTGAGGACACCGTTCGCAGCGGCTTTCATGCCGGAAGTACCGCACGCTTCAAATGGTCGTCTGGGAGTGTTGAGCCACACATCCACTCCCTGAACCAGGCGTCTGGCAATATGGATATCGTAGTCTTCGAGAAAGATGATTCTATTGCGCATACCCGGTCTTCGGGCAAATTGAATAATGCTTTTGATGAGCTCCTTACCTTCATTGTCCTTGGGATGGGCTTTGCCTGCAAAAATAAACTGAACCGGCCGGATCTTGGACCCAATCATGGCCTCCAGGCGATCCGGATCTTTAAATATTAGGTCGGCGCGCTTATACGTGGCAAAACGACGGGCGAACCCAATGGTCAATATGTCCTGGTCGAGCACCGATTCAGCATCCTTCATCATTGCTTTTGGGGCATTGCGACGGCTGTATTGTTTTATCATCAGCGACCTGCAGGTGCGAACAAGACGGCTGCGACTCATCTCACGGGCCCGCCACAGTTCTTCGTCATAAATTTCGTCGATACGCCGGGCGATCTCCGTATTCCACGAGTGCAAATACCACTCAGGCCCGAGATATCTTTGAAACAGCAACGCGTTTTCAATGGAAATCCAGGATGGGATATGGACACCGTTGGTAATATGGGTGATGGGGACCTCATCTTCGGGTCTTCCCGGCCAAACATGAGACCACATGCGCCGGGCCACTTTTCCGTGCAATTCACTGACCCCGTTGCGGTACTGAGACATGCGCAGCCCCAGAACAAGCATGGAAAGCGGGGCGCCTGAACCGGATTCCACCGGCTGTCCCCACGATAAAATCTCGTCAACCGTCACGCCCAGCCTGTCTGTCAAAGAACCGAAGTAGGGTTTTACAAGATCCACAGGGAACTCATCGTGTCCGGCGGCCACCGGTGTATGGGTGGTAAACACCGTAGTGCGGTTAACGATTTCTTCGGCGGTCTCCAGATCGACGTTGTATAACGAAGTTGTCTGGGCCAGTCGCTCCAGAGCGGCGAAGGCGCAGTGTCCCTCGTTCATATGGCACACCACAGGATAAATCTCCATGGCTTCGAGACAACGCATCCCGCCAATGCCGAGAAGAACCTCCTGGGCCAGCCGTGTCTTCGGATCCCCGGCGTACAACCGCCCTGTAATTTCCCGAATATGCGGTGGATTCTCCGGCAAATTGGTGTCGAGCAGGTAAAGCGGGATACGACCCACCATGAGTTTCCAGGCAATGGCCCGAATTTCACCGTCCGGTCCGGTCACCGAGATGCTGATCTCATTTCCTGAACGATCCTTTGCCCGCTTCACCGGCAGATGATACAGATCGGTTCCCGGGTATTCCACCTGCTGCCATCCATCCTGATCCAGATATTGATGAAAATAGCCCTGTCCATAAAGGATGCCGACCCCAACCAATGGAAGTGCAAGATCGGATGAGGCTTTCAGATGGTCGCCGGAAAGGACCCCGAGTCCGCCGGCAAATATGGGTACACTTTCATGAATTCCATACTCCATGGAAAAATAGGCGATGACCCCCTGTTCGCCGTATGGCGATCCGCTGCGATCCACCGGCGACAACACCTGGCTCACAAAACTCTCTTTCACACGCTGCTGGTGTGCCAGAAAGCTTTCGTCTTTTGATAGTTTCTCCAGTTGTTCCTGGGGAATCAGCGTTGAAAAAACAATCGGATTTCGCCCTGACTGGTCCCAGAGCCTGGGGCTTATACGACGAAACAGCTCAATGGCGTCCAGATGCCAGCACCACCAGAGGTTTCGTGCCAAAACCTGGAGAAAAGAAAGCGGTTCGGGAATAACAGGAAATACTTGAAAAGTCTGTATATGACTCATAGTTAGCCTCAGTTATTGGTTATTGGATATTCGGAATTTAACTGCAACGCATCCACACACACACTTTACCACCTATTTACTCAACAAATCAACTACTCACCTATTTTTGAGCATCAAGCAGCTTCCACACCCGGACAATTTCACTGGCGCCCCACGCCTGTGCATCGCAGCCACGTTGTTTATGGGGAAAATCACCGTCCAGAATCTCCGGCACATGCCCGATACATCCCCGGGTCACGAGCCCGGCACTGCTGGCCAGCCAGGCCAGGGCAGTCTTCTTGCTTTTTTTCCCGTAAGTTTTTGCCCATGCTTCACAATAACTGGGAAACTGCCATGTCCACGCCGTTCCGTTATGATAGGCCGGCTTCCGGTTCGTATCCTCGTCACCGGCATACTTCCCCTGGTAAGGGAAATGGGGATGGTTGATGGTCTTTCCATGATGATCGATGAAAAGGGGGCGTCGAACACGGCGGTCCGCAAGACTCCGGATGGCCCCGGGAACCAAAAGTTCTTCACATGACGCAAGGATCTTGCGGCAAACCCGCCGGTCGGAGACAGCGCCAAGGGTTACCCCAAGAAGCTGATTCGGTCTCAGGGCATCATCGGGCTCTGCCTGCCTGGCCGGCGTTCCAGAACCGGCATGGAGACAGTCGGCCAAATAATTCTCTTCTTTTAACACGTAATGTTCCAGAATCGACGACTGAACCCGGAAAGCCTCGCGTTCCCAATCGCCCTTATCCCCCGAAGGATCGATGCGGGCCAAAAAGGACAGTGCGGCAAACCACAGGGCCTGGATTTCGATGGGATAACCTTGACGGGGCGATCCGGCCGGATTATCGGTATCCATCCATGTAAAATGGGCCGGGCTGAAAATAAGACCCGATTCAGGGTCCATCCGGATACCGTTGGGGGTACCGGTTCGGTAGGCATGGGCAATGGAAAAAAGAATCTGGCGTATGGTTCGGCCGCCGCACGCGGTATCGAGAAAATCTTCACTCTCTTCAGCCCTTACAAGCTCGTCACATGCAACAAAATACCACAAAGGTGCATCGGAAGTGTCCCTGTTTCGGGCATTTTCGCCGTGAATCATATTGGGAATGGTTCCGTCCTTTTCATATTGTCCGAACAGTTTTAGCGTTGCCCGGGCTTCATCGGTTTTCCCCGATGCAATCAATCCCCGAACAAAGATCAGCGCATCCCGTCCCCAGTCGAGGAACCAGGGATATCCGGCAATTACCGTGCGCAATGCGCCTCGCTTCACCATATAATTGTCCATGGATTTTTGTAGCACCGCATCCAATTTCCAGAATCTGTCTTGTTCAAAAACAACCGTCTCGACATCCCGCATCGATGGTTTTATGATTGGCGTCCCCGAATCTTGTGCGCCGGCAATGCCTGAATACAGGGTCACGGATCGGCCCCCTTCGAGGAACGCATTAAAATACCCGGGGCTGAACAGGTCTGAATCCGGGTCAAGGCCGCGCTCGGCCTCCATGGGCCTGTGAACCATATATTGCCATTCAGGCTCCCATACAAAGACGCCGTCAGAAATCTTTTGGCTCAGCCGGTGGCCCGGATCCGGAGAAAAAACGAAGCCGTCCGGATGTGAATCGACAGCCTTTGGCCAGGCGTCTTCAGCGCCCTGAAATGCTTTGGTGGTATTATGAAAATTACGACTTTCGATATCGGGCCTCAAGATGAGTCGGACCGGTTCGTGGTCTGCCAGCCCTCTGTTCCGGCCTTTGGACGGCTCACGAAAAAAAATCATTCGCAATGTATTCTCTTTTTCGATCATCTCAACTCGAACGTTCAAAAAAACATACTGGCCCTGGCCGGTGAGCACCTGATATCGCCATACGCCACTTGAACTCGATTCGGAACAGAAAGATACAAAACCATCATCGCAAATTTCCTGGGAGTAGTCCTGAAACACCAGCCACGCCCGGCAGCGGGAAAACATGATCCATCGGTCTTCAGGAAATTCCGGATCCATATTTCCTGCCAGAAGCGCATCGTACCTGCTTGCGAGTTCACCCCAGGAAACATGCGCCCGAAGCATGGCACCCCGGCCGTTGGTCCCCAGCATCAGCAGAGATCGGTCAGCCAGATCCGACCGACCATAGATCTGTTTTACGGAGGCATCTTCGGGCCTGGAAAGAAAAAGAAGCGGTCCGTCCACATGTCGGGGCTCTCCCGGCGTGTAAACCGACAGCTTCAGGGTATAAGACTGATGAATCCCGGGAGGCGGTAACGGGGAAAAGAGCGCAAAAAACGATCCGTCAAGACCCGGCAAGCTTTCTTCCTGGGACAGGCAGCTGCTTTGATCCATTATTCGAGCACGGAAAGGAATATCCGCACGAACCATTAGAAAGTGGTCCGGCGGCACCATGACTTCCCTTTTAATGTCCTGTGGCCATTGCCAGGTTATCACTCTCGTTTCATCGCTGACCGGGTTAAGCCTGCGGCAGTATTCCACCGGGCTTTCTGACAGTTCCCGAGCCGCAGAATCCGGCTCAAATATATCCAGGTCCTGGATGTCGTTATAAAATCGAAAGACATCCAGGGCCTTGGCACGCAATCGCTGTCTGCTTATTCTTTCCGGGAATACGGCAGTTTGAGACTCTGCGTTGAGAATAAGATCCATATCTTTCTCGTCGGCGGTGAGGCAGAAAACCCGGCCGGGATCGAGGTGACAGGCATGGTATTTTTCAGAGGTTTCGATGACCACCGCTTCCCCTGTGACAAGGTCCATTAGGGAGGTTCCTTCCCCACCGGTCTCCAGAGGGTCCCAGGCCCCCAAGGCCTTCCGGCGATCATCAAGATTCGCCACAATCAGGAGCTTTTTTCCCGAAACATGGTGGTGCCGAAGCAGTGCCAAGTGATTGCCCTCCCCTTTCTGGACCATTTTCAGCTCAGTTTGGTCATGGAAGGCGGGATGCATCTTGAGGAGGGTGTTGAGACGTCGGATGTGTTTCACCTGGTTGGTATCCGCCCCCCAGTTCAGTGAAGGCGACCCGTGGACATTGATCTTTTCAGCGGCATACCATTCAACGCCGTTGGCAAAGCCGAAACCGCCCTGTTGGCTGAAAAGCGCGCACAAGGCTGTACGCATGCGGGCATAGACCCTTGACCGTTCAGCCAGACGAAGGTTGTCGTGGGTCTCGGCAAAATGGACGGCAATTCCGTCACTGGCTGAAATCTCGTTGGCTCCCGGGAGATAGGCTTCGATCTGGCCACGGTCATAGTTTTGAAACAGCTCTGAATAGGCCCAGTTGAAATTGGCTTTGTTCAGGAGGTCTCGGGTTACGGAAATTTTTCCGCCAAGCCCTTCCAGGAGAAAAACCGTGTCCGGATACTGGTCTCTGACCCTGGCAATAATGTACCGCCAGGCAGGAACCGTTATCATATATCCTGCATCGCATCGGAACCCGTCCACACCCCGGCGACACCAGGTAATGAAAACATCGGCCATATATTGCCACAGGTCTTTGTTTGCGTAATCGAGTCTTGTAAGGTCGGCCCATTCGACTCCCCAGGCGCCTGGAACTTTGATCTGGCCGTCCGGGTCTCGAACGAGCCATTGAGGGTGAGTTTCGTGGAGGCCCGCGGCCCACCCGGTGTGGTTGATGGCAATGTCGATAAAAACCATGGCCTGACGCTCATGGACGGCATCCACCAGTTCAATGAATTGTTCCAGCGGCGTCGCCCGCGGATCGAATTCAGCCAGGGCAGGATCGACGGCGGTAAAACTGAGGGCAGCATACGGGCTCCCAAACCGCCCCATGCGGGCATAAGTGGTGGGCGTGGGATGTATGGGAAGCAACTGGAGTATTCGACATCCCAGTTCGCCGACGATGAAATCCAATTCTCCGATCAGATCACGAAAGGTTCCCGAAGGCGGGATGACAGTGTAACCGTTTTTGTCCAGATCCTGGATTGAATCGCTATCTGAATCGAAAAAAAAATTGCCGCTCTTGTTCGGGCCGAACTGGCGAACAAAGGCATTGTAGATGATATTCGAGCAGCACGTGCCCGCAGGCTCCACGTTGATGACCACATTGGGCCCGTCCGGCCAAACCGGCCGTGTCTCACCTTCCCCCAAAAAGAAACATTTGGCTTGAAAATGCCCGACTTCACACAGTGGGATTGTAATCTTAAAGCGCCGGTCATCAACCCGCTTCATGGGGATATCGAACCAGTCCCGGCCTAGCGGCGGCTGGTTCTTGTCCACCGCTTCGATGATTTCCCCTCTGGCAACTTCTGCATGGCCGATATTCGTTCGAAGCCATGCACCTCCCTTTTGAGGGTTCGCAAGGGAGAGCGTAAATGACCGGATATCGCCCCGAAACATGAGAATTCGTATTCCCGGAGCAGGATCCTGAATGACCCATCTCGATTTATCCAACCGGGCCTCACTATTACAATTTAAAGGGATGAGATTCGAATTGAAGGTCCTCCGAAGCTCCGTTGAAACGGGGTCTCCCCTCGGCCCGACACGCTGAAGAGAACCTTCCCGACCAGGTCATAAAAAATAAATATAATTCAATGGAAATTGGGTGTCAAAGAAAAAGGTGCCGGCAAGCAGGTTAACGGCATTTGGAGTTTTCAAATGGTGACGGCGTATTCTCTTCGAATACACGGCCCATTCCAAGCGGCAGGTTAAAGGGATAATAATTCTGAGATCTTTTGCTTGAGTTCGTCGGCTGCTAAGTGGCTTTGGACCAGATAGCCGTCCGCTTGGGAAAGTTGACCATCATACAGGTGGGTGTCGTGGGCCGTAACGATGAGCACCGGGAGGCTGGGGTCTCGAATTTTTATATTCCGCAAAACATCCCACACGAGAAAACCCCGTTTAAGATACTGATTCAGTAGGATAATTTGCGGCTTGAAAGATAAAACATTCTCCATGACAGCCTCGATATTATCTGTCGTTGACACGGTATGTCCCTGGTCGGCCAGGGCCTCCCGGCATAGATCCTTGATCCATAGCTGATCATCTATAACAAGTATATTGGCCATTGTTATCTCACGAAAAACGAAAAAATAATTCAACGTATTTATGAAAACAATGCATTAAAGATTTGTATAATATTTAACACCGATTCCGAAATGAGAAGCGTCTTCTCCGCCCATATCTTTACACCATTTTACCTGAGCGAGGGATGCGGTTCGAAGGCCCTCGAAGAGATCCGGATCAGAAGGGCCAAACAGGCAATCTTTTATTTTGAAGAAAATGTTGCTCCCCTCTTCAAACAGAGAATCGGACTCGAAATACATACCATCCCGACTATAGTTGAGCATTTTGGCATTGCATACATTTTCTTTGTTAAAAATCAATTGAACTCGACACTTGGGCGAACAATCCTTGAAAATATAGATGCAATCAATAAATCTAATGGGTTGTTGTTCGATTTGTCGGCA
>JAAXQF010000175.1 GCA_012974435.1 Desulfuromonadales bacterium
AAATACAGCTTGCTATAAAGCAACAGTTCCATGTAATTAAATTTAACTTCGCCGGTGTTCGGAGTCCTGACACCCGGCTCCAGAACTCAGAACCAGGAACCAGGAACTATGAACCCAGAACCCTTTCATGGAGGTCATTATGGAATTTCGTATGCTCGGCAGTTCCGGAATTAAAATATCCCCGATCATCATGGGAACGTGGCAGGCCGGCAAGGACATGTGGGTGGGCATCGATGATGCTGAATCGACCCGGGCCATAAAAGCAGCCTATGAGGCGGGGATCACCACCTTCGATACGGCGGAGGTGTATGGGAACGGCCATTCAGAAAAAATCGTCGGAAATGCCCTTCAGGACGTGCGCGACAAGGTCGTCATCGCCACCAAGGTGTTTTCCAATCACCTGAAATACCGGCAGGTCATGGATGCATGTCATCGATCTTTGAAAAATCTTGACACCGACTACATAGATCTCTATCAGATCCATTGGCCGCCGGGCTCCTTTGGCGGGGAAAAAGTCCCTCTGGAAGAAACCATGGGCGCTTTGACCGACTTGAAAGCCCAGGGTAAAATTCGCGCCGTCGGCGTTTCCAATTTCTCCGGATCCCAGGTGGAAGATGCGGCAACATACGGAAGAATCGACAGCCTCCAGCCGCCGTATTCGCTGTTTTGGCGCAAGGTCGAAACCGATGCCATGCCATACTGTCTCGACAACGACATCACGTTGCTGGCGTATTCTTCCATGGCCCAGGGGCTGCTCACCGGAAAATTCGGTCCGGACCATGCATTTGCCAAAGGCGACCACCGGTTCAGAAACAAACTGTTCCAGCCGGAAAATTATGAGCGGGTCCAGACGGCACTGGAAAAACTCCGTCCCCTGGCATCGGCCAACAACATCACTTTGGGGCAGCTGGCCCTGGCCTGGATCGTTTCCCGACCCGGAGTATGCGCCATCGCCGGCGCCCGGAACGCCGAACAGGCCACCCAAAATGCCGCGGCCGGAAACGTTCGTTTGTCCGAAGAAGATCTTGCGGCAATCGATGACATCGGAAAAACGGTCACCGATCCATTGGATGACGACCCATTGATGTGGAAATGGTAAGACTTTTTTGCTTTCAGACAGGATAGACACGATGTTCAGGATCAATCCTGGTTTTTCAATGAACCCTGACACCCAGAAATCAGAGACGAGGAAACAGGAAAGAGGAAACAGAAATCAGGAAAGAGGAAACAGGAAAGAGGAAACAGAAAAGAGGAAAGAGGAAACAGAAATCAGGAAACTCGAACCCGCCACACGGAAGGCGGGCAAGCCCTGGCCCCTGACACCTGCCTGCCCTGTTAAATTCTTCGAAGAGGACGAGCGGAGTTTATCCTGTGAAACTTGTCCGTTTTTTGTTTAACTGGGACGAATTTAACCGGGGACACCTGATACCAGAACCCGAAACCAGAATCAGGACACTATTAAAAGATGAAATATTGCAATCAATGCGGTTCAAAGCTGGCCTATCGGATACCGGACGACGACGACCGGGGGCGTTTTATATGCGATGCCTGTAACACAATCCATTATGAAAACCCCAAAATGGTGGTGGGGTGCATCCCCACATGGGAAGACCGCATTTTATTGTGCCGGCGTTCCATCGAACCCCGGTACGGCAAATGGACGATTCCGGCGGGATTTTTTGAACAGGGCGAGACGGTGGAAGCGGGTGCAAAACGGGAGCTGTACGAGGAGGCCCGGGCAACCGTCGAATTTCTCGAACCCTATGCCCTCTACAGCATTCCCCATATAAGCCAGGTCTATCTGATATTTCGGGGTGGGTTGAAGGATAAAAAATTCCGAGCAGGGTACGAGAGTCTCGAGGCCCTGCTGTTCGAGGAAGATGAGGTTCCCTGGGATAATCTGGCGTTTACCGTGGTCGGGGAAGTCCTTCGCCGGTATTACACGGATTGTTTAAAAGGTGACTTTCCCTTTTTCATGGGGGAAATCCTGCCCGATGGGGCTCACCCCATATAGGATGAATACAATCACGAAAACACGAAAGATCGAAAGCACGAAATAAAACTGTCTGTCAAAGCGAAGCTTAGATTTATCCGCATCTGGAGGGCGGTCAACCTTCTGAACGAACGTTCTCAATATTCCGAGATAAACGCAGGTGTATTCTTCCTGGAAAGATAAGTCGCTCTGGGTGAATC
>JAAXQF010000338.1 GCA_012974435.1 Desulfuromonadales bacterium
CTTGAGGTGTGCGCGCTTAAACATAATCGATTCTATATGGATTTTGCCCCCCGCCGATGACCCCCCTCCTTTGTCATCGCCAGGGCGGTCTTGATCGCTTCTTTCCCCTTTATGGAGAGGGTCAATGCTACGGTTTCTCGGCCCTTAATCCTGTTTATCTGCCGCGGTTTTCCCTTTGGAACGCCCTAACCTCGCCGCGAGTGCAGCGGCCAGAGGATTCGCGGTCATCCCGTGGGCGATGATACTGAGAATGATGGTGCACACCACGGTCATGGCAATCGGACCGCTGTCCGGCAGCCCACTGTTCAGCACGATAACGGCGAACACGATACTCGCCAGACCACGCGGACCGAACCAGCCAATAAACAGCTTGCCCTTGGTGCTGATGGGGCTGCCGGTGAGTGCCAAAAACACCGGCAGCATGCGTATCACCGTCAGACTCAATACGGCATAGAGCAGGATAGGCCAGGTGAAGTAACCCATCGCGTGACCCACGACAGCCGAGCCGAAAATCATCCAGGTAATCAGCGCCAGCGTGTCGCCGGTGCCCTCTGCCGCCCGCAGGAATTCATGACGTTCGACTTTCTCCGCCAGGACGCCGAACAACAGGCCGCCAGTGAAGGACGCAATAAAGCCGCTGCCACCCAGGAGCTGGGCCGTGGCAAAACAGGCCAGTGCCAGCGCCACCACCGGAATCTGAATCCAGGTATGCGTCAGCCACTTTCGGTGCCAGGCAACTTTCAACAGTCGGGCTGCAATAAGGGTTAGTCCTAGCCCGACGGCAAGACCGATGCCGATTTCCTCGATGACCAACTTCACGGCAAGCGTCCAGGGCCCAGCCTCGCCGGCCTTGCCCAGCGCCAGTGCCAGGAACACAAACAGGATCGGCACACAAATACCGTCGTTCAGGCCACTTTCCACATTCAGGCCCTGGCGGATCTCGGTGGGAACCGACTCGTTGGTGACCACCGCCTTGCCAAGCGCAGCATCGGTCGGCGCGAGCATGGTTGCCAACAGGGCAATAGCGAACAGGGACAGCTTATCGACGAGCAGCACGCCGACCCCGAAACCGAGCAGGATGGTCAGCGGCAGGCCGATCAACAGCAGCCGCGCCGGCAATCGGGCGATCCTTTTCAGTACGCCCATATCGGCGCTGGCCGCATCCGTGAACAGCACAAGTGCCAGCGTCACCTCGGCCAGGTTGAGGATGGTTTCCCGGTTCGCTTCCCACGGGAGCAGATCAAGGCCTACCGGACCGAGAAGCAGTCCGAAACAGGTGAACACAATCGGTCCGCTGATCCAGGTACGCTCGACGGCACCGGCAACCGAACTGTAAACCAGAATGGATCCGGCCAGAATCGCCAGGGTTTCATACATGATGTCTATCCTCCTCGACGAGAACCTGGTCCACAACCCCGATAAGCAGTGGCGCGGCTTCGGGCGGTGTGTGGATAATGGCCGAAAGGGGGATCGAATGATATAGGGAGCCCTCCCGCCCTGTCAATTAGAAAGACTACATTTTCAGCGGGGCTTTCCCTTTTTGTTCCATAGGAAAAACTAGACTTGATACGGATCGGCAACTTGCGAAGACGGTAGACAGGATCAGGAAGCCGCTCTTCGAAGAATAACAAATGTAATTGTCAAGATTTGACCTCTTGGACCCCTTCTTGGAGGAGAAGAGGATACGATTGGCGTTTCCCGACGCGCCGTCCGCGTTCTCTCGGCGACCCCGAAGGTATTCCACGCCGACGGTGACGCTTGCCCAGGGGTTCCAGACGAGATGTGCGGCGAAGTAGCTGGTGTTCTCGAGTCCATCGCCATCGATGAATCCAGGATTGTCGGCGTTCACATAGCCGAAGACCAGGTTTGAGCGAATGGTGGCATCAAAAAGGGGAAAGTGTGCCTTTTGCTCATAGTGTTTACTTGCAAGCGCCAGTCTATGCCCTACGGTTGTTGCTCACCGCTCTTGGTCTTTGCCTTTTTTTCCTCGCTGCCCGTTTTCTGCTGTTCGCAGTCCGCAGTCTCATCCGATCGTTTGCTGGCCTCGCTGCCAGTCTCCGGTTCGTCTGCCTTTCTAAAGATCACGATCTCGCCCTCTGATCCGGTGAAGAGTCCCTTCTCCGGTCCCTCCTCCCGGTCGTTACGAGGCTCGTAAGGCTTGATGCCGGTGCACCCGGTGACCAACAATGCCACAGCGCTTTTCGTATAGGTGTTTTAGATATACCCATTAGAACGTCACCCTTGTGCCGATTTATCCCACACTGATGTCATGCAGACTGAGGACAACATCCAGATCGAGCGAGTATTTGAAAAAAGTGATGCAGGAGTTCCATTTCAATCCATTACTCTGTTAGATTCCAAAATACCATCAGCAAATCCCAGCTCTTTAGCTGTCCGCTTGTTTACGATCAAATAGGGTGATAAAAATTTGCTTTATTGAAAGCTCGTTTAACTCTAGTTCTCCGGTTCGAAATGATAACGCCAGGGTTTTTCAACCCTCCATTGCGCGAAGCGTGCTGCTATCTCTATCGCTTTCTTATTGGTGAGCCACCATTTATAATCGAGTCGGAGGACATTACCAGCATTCTCCTTTGCAGTCGGAAGGTATTTTCGGACACTATCGTCGATATAAGCCATCGCAGATTTACGAACAGGCGCATACGATATGTAGTTTGCATGAACAGCCATTCGCTTCGGATCGCTTGCAAATACAATAAAATCGAGTGCCTTTTTAAGGTTGACCGTTCCTTTGGGGATCACCCAGACCACAATGTCCCAGACCTGGCCATCCCAGACAATCGCAAGGTCTTCGTTACGCTTTCTGATCGCATCCAAGATTCCGCCGCTATAGGCCCAGGTCATCACCACCTTCTTGTTGCGAAGAACCTCTAAAGGTTGGAGGGGATCGTCCTCCAACCACACAATATTCCCTTTGATTCGATCGAGTACCTTGAAAGCGCGATCCACGCCGGAATCGGTCGACAAAACCTGATATACTTGGTCAACAGGGACCCCATCCGCCATTAACGCCCATTCCAGATTGACCACAGGAGAATTGCGCAAACCACGCACACCGGGGAATCTCTCGAGATCGAAGAAGTCTGCGAGCGCAGAGGGCTTCCCTGCAGCCAACTGATCAGCATTGTAGGCGATCACCATCGCATAAATAGATTCACCGACGGCACAATCTTGTAGAGCTTCCGGATAGAAATCATCGACCGCTGACCTTCCAAGGACAGCGCGATCGATTTTTTCCAACAAACCCTCTTCACAGGCCCGAATCGCATCAGCACTCTCGATGTCTACCACGTCCCACTTGACGTTGAGCCGACGGACCTGGTCACGAATCTGTGCCAACCCCCCATTATAGTGCTCCACATTCACCCAACGGTTTTTCATTTCGCGGTATGGGTTAACAAAGGCCAGCATCTGGCTTTTCGTATAAGCCCCACGCCCCCTGCTAACCACCGTCAAGGGGGGTTTACCTGCAATTGGCTCGGCCTGCAGTGACCCCGTGGAGACAAAAAAGGTGACAATAGCAAACAACCCAATCCGTTCAAGCCTGGATCTTTTAAAAATATGCGGTATACTCAGGCAGTCTGAAACGTACTGTTGACAAAAGCAAATGAAGTACCGTCGCAGAGTACCCATCAATCCAGCAGCGCTGGGGCGTGTCCCACTGCTGATTTGTCTCTCTTCATAAAATGTATTTGTGCGTTCCATTTCAAACCTCGATATATGAAAATAGTGAGAGCTCCTTTCCCGCATAACAAGAGGCCTTGGAAAGCCCCCTCAATGGGGCGAAGGCAATCTCCCCATGTTATATGTCAAACTAAGAAATCTTCCGCTCCCGATTAGGCTTTGCCATTGACAGCCATCCGCCGACTTTTCCGGCTGTTTCTTTTGTTCACGCTCGGACTCGGTTTTTTCTCCCCCTTATACTTTTCCTCTCTGTCCTTCTGCGGAGCCTTCGGCCCCAGGATTACCCACTCACCCTCTGATCCGGTGAAGAGTCCCTTCTCCGGTCCCTCCTCCCGGTCGTTACGAGGCTCGTAAGGCTTGATGCCGGTGCACCCGGTGACCAACAATGCC
>JAAXQF010000482.1 GCA_012974435.1 Desulfuromonadales bacterium
GATGATCGCCGAACATCTGAAGAAAACTCTGGGAATTGGCCTGGGTGAAACAACGGCTGACGGCACCTTCACCCTGCTGCCAACCTGCTGTCTTGGTGCCTGTGGTGACGCCCCGGCCATGATGATCGGTTTTACCACGCACGGTTTGCTGACCACCGAGAAGATTGATGACATTCTGCAAAAGGAGCGTGCCGCAGTAGCGGCCGAGGTTTAAGAATATGAACGCCTATACACAGGTTCTATTCAAAAATCGCCGGCCGAACGAGACGGTCCTCTTGCCCGAGTACGAGAAGAACGGTGGCTACCAGGGCCTGCGCGCGGCGATGAAGATGACGCCAGCAGAGGTCTGTGAACTGATCAAGGACTCCGGACTCCGTGGCCGTGGCGGCGCAGGCTTTCCAACCGGCATCAAATGGTCTTTTTTTCCGGCCGATCAACCGGGAGACAAATACCTGGTCTGTAACGGTGACGAGATGGAGCCGGGGACTTACAAGGATCGTCAGCTGTTGCTGGCCGACCCTCATCAACTGGTCGAGGGGATGGCGATTGCGTCCTATGCCCTGCAGGCCCAGATCGGTTACATCTTCCTGCGTTACGCTTACGAAGATTGTTTTCAACGGCTTGAGCGGGCAATTGAAGAAGCGGTCGAAGCGGGCTACTTGGGGAAAAACATCCTTGGTTCCGGATTTGACGTCGAGCTGCACGTGCACGGTAGCGCCGGGCGTTACATCCTCGGCGAGGAGACCTCTCAGCTCAACGGTCTCGAAGGACGTCGTCCCAATCCGCGTTCCAAGCCGCCTTTCCCGGCCCAACGTGGTCTCTTCGGGCGACCGACCAACGTCAACAACGTCGAAACCCTGGCCACCGTGCCGCATATCCTGACTCATGGCACGGCCTGGTTTGAGAACCTGGCGCTGAATCCGGAGAGTGCCGGAACCAAGCTCTTTGGCCTGTCCGGGCACCTGAACCGTCCCGAATGTTTTGAACTGCCCCTCGGCATCACCTTGCGTGAAGTCGTGGAAGATTTTGGCGGTGGCGTACGGGGTGGCAAAAAGTTCAAGGCCTGTTTGCCGGGTGGCGCATCAACGCCTTACCTGACCACCGAACACCTTGACGTGATGATGGATTTCAATCCTCTTGAAGAGGTCGAGAGCCGTCTCGGCACAGCGTGCGTGACAGTCTTTGACGAAGACACCTGTATGGTGGCGGTAACCCGCAATCTGAACCAGTTCTTCGCCCGAGAAAGCTGCGGTTGGTGCACACCCTGTCGTGATGGCCTGGCCACCATCTCCTGGTTGCTCGACCGTATCGAGTTCGGCCAGGCCACCAACGACGATCTGGCGATGCTCAAGGACCAGGTAAAAAACATCAAGGGCCGTTCTTTCTGCGCCCTGGCCGAAGGCGCCATGGGCCCGGTAGAAGCTCTGTTGCGTCTCTATGAAGATGAAATCAAAGACCATATCAAGCAGGGGGGATGTCCTTTTGCTTGCTGACCCGTTGGCCACAGAGACACGGAGAACTTCAGGATCTTAATGCTCTGACTGACAAGATTATTGGTTGTGCAATTGAGGTGCATAAGGCTCTTGGTCCAGGATTGCTTGAATCGATTTATGAAAAAGCGCTTTGCTATGAATTAGAGCTAAAGGGAATCAAGTATGTACAACAAGCACCGGTGTCTATCCAATATAAGGGGCAATCTCTGGGTGACTTGAGACTTGATCTCATCATAGAAAAGGCTGTGGTTATTGAATTGAAAGCTGTTGATCGAATGGATCCTGTATTTCAGGCGCAGTTGTTGAGTTATTTGAAATTAACCGGCAAAAGGTTGGGTTTACTGATCAACTTCAATGTTCCAGTTCTTAAGGCTGGAATACAAAGGATTGCCTTATAGATGGAAGCAGCGCGGCAAGCGGATTGTTTTTTATGCTTTTCTCCGTGTCTCTGTGCCTCCGTGGCGAATAGATTTAAAAATGCCTAAACTGACTATCGACAACCTTGAAGTGACCGTGCCGGACGGGACCAACGTCCTCGAAGCCGCGCGCGAACTCGACATCGTCATCCCCCACTTCTGCTACCACGAAGCACTGGGATCAGTCGGGTCCTGTCGTCTGTGCGCCATGATGTTTGTCGATGGCCCGGTCAAGGGTTTGCAGATGGCCTGCATGATCCAGGCTCAGGACGGCATGGTGG
>JAAXQF010000169.1 GCA_012974435.1 Desulfuromonadales bacterium
CCTTGGGTGTCATGTGATTCCAAAACCGGTAACTTATGAAGCTTTAGAAAACTGGTTGAAGGGTCTCGAATCTCCAGCAGTATAGTCCTATTCACCACGACTTCTGAGACGAAAAACGGCTTCTTGTTGATAGAGGCATTTAGGAAGTTCATTAGTCCACAAAACGATGGCCACCTAGAGTTGATCCAGGTGGCCGTTTTCTTATATGTCAGGGTTTGTAAGAATAATGAGCTTTGGTCGTTTAGAGCCTTTAAAACCAATGTGAGAGGATAAATAGTAAACTAAACCACAAGGGGCAAAGCCCTGTCTGGAGAACTTAATCAAGGAGTCTTTTACGTTTCGGCAATCTTGTTGAGATAAGAAATCAGATTTACTTTGCGATTGGTCAAACCGAGTTTACGACGAATGCTTTCCCTGTGACGATTAACTGTCGCGGGGGAAATCCCCCGCATATTCGCGATCTCCTTGGTGGACAACCCATGTTTGATCATATTGCAAACCAAAAGTTCAACAGGGCTGAGTTTGCTAAGGACATTTTGGTCTCGTTCCACAAAAGGAGAGATGATGTCTTTCAGGTTTTTTTTCAGTAGGTCCACGTATTTCAACTGTCTAGAATCCATCTCAGACTGAAGTGCATAAAGTATTGGTGTAATGATTTTATCAAAATTGGACTGAATCGAGACCCCGACCATCTTCTTTTCTCGCTGACTCTGAGCCAGGGACTCATGGATGGCAACGTTGACGTCTTGTAGAGCCTGTCGCTCTACCTGCAACTGTTGTTGGACATTGATCCTCTGAGCGGCCTTTGCAATATGACTACTAACTGCATTGATCAGTAAACGTTCTTCCTTGAGAAATGGTCCCTCATCCAGGGTTGGTTTTTTCTCAAGATAGTTGACTTCAACCGTTCCCACCTGTTGTGCAGAGATAAAAATTGCCGCTTCCTGTTTCCAGTGAGTCGATTTGAAATTGCGCGATTGATAAGTTTGGTTTTTGAATAGAATCCTAGCGCAGGTGATGTCTGGATACTGCCAGGATTCTGGTAGTATCTCCACGACCCCTTGCATGATCTTGTCGATGGAGTCCTCATGCTGCTCAATCAGCTTAGCCGTACTATAGAGACAGTCGAGCTCTTTGATCCGCTCCCGTAGCAAAGATTCCAGATGACCTTCACTTTTTTCACTTCTCATTGAAATTCACACTTTCATTCGAAAGATAGAACATGGGGTCAGGGTTACTTCTGTCCCTCACATGGTTCAAAGCCGCAGCTTTTAATCCATTCCTAACCTCGTAGATTGTTCTCATGTGGAAGAGAGCTTATTTTTAGACGGTTATAGCACCTTTCTCGAAGTATTACCTATGATTTATAGGCAATAGCTATGCATTAACTTGGTATTTACGATAATGGTATTAAGTTATAATATCGTAAATACGTTGGTTTCTAAGAAACCTATCGGGTGAACAGATTAATTCTTGTGTATCGCAACTCTGACTATCAATGAATTTATCAATGTTGAATCCACTCTTCAGGCAGCGACATCCCTCAACTAACCTAGCGGCTAGCTACGCTCGCTACCAGTCAGACGCTGCCGTCGGTCAATATTGCAACGCTCATTATGGACCAGCTAAGTTCGGAGTGGACAACTTCCCTAAGAAGTTGGCGCACCTCTGCGCTACAGCGCGGCAAGGTATTAGGAAAACGTGAAGGTTCTTGTCTGTATCAACAATAAGATTCTCGCCGAGGGAGTAAAGAACATCATCGGCGAGAACGTTCCCGAAACACTCTTGGGGGACCACTTCTTCGGGCCGGTTGTGGAGGACCCGGACATTGTTTTGTTCGTCTCGCGGGACGATATCCTCGAATTAAAACAAAGCTACCCTGAAGCCAGGTTTATTTATTTCGATCAGGGGACTTGTGACAGCGAACTCGCCTGCCTGCTCTACTGTCACGGTGTGCTCGGTATTATCTCCTCCGATCTTGATGTAAACAAATTCTGCAAAGCGTTGAGAAGAGTTCATCAAGGAGAAGTCTGGATCTGTCAAAAGCATTTACATCTATTGCTTGAACAGGGAGTGACGTTGCCAGGCCGTAACAAACCTCATAATTTGAGCGATCAAGACCGAAAAATCATCCAACTGGTGACTGATGGTGACTCTAACAATGCAATTGCCGACAAACTCTTTTTG
>JAAXQF010000174.1 GCA_012974435.1 Desulfuromonadales bacterium
CTTACCCCGTGACTTGAGGTCCTTGATGATGTCTTTCACCATGGCCCGGCCCACAGGATCGAGGCCGCTCATGGGTTCATCGAGAATGTAGATATCCGGGTCATGCACCAGGGTCTGGGCAATCCCGAGGCGCTGTATCATGCCCTTGCTGTAGGTGCGCATGGGGCGTTTTGCAGCCTCGAGCAGATCGACCTGAACAAGCACCTCATCGACGCGCTGAACGAGAACCTGCCTTGCTAAGCCGAAGGTACGTCCAACAAAATCCAAATACTCTCTGGCCGAGAGAAAATCATAGAAAGCGGGATTTTCAGGCAGAAAACCGACCTTGCGCCGTGACTCAAAATCAGACGAACATTTCCCGAGAATCTCAACACTGCCCTTGGTCGGTTTCATCAGTCCCACCATCATCTTGATGGTTGTGCTTTTTCCTGCCCCGTTCGGACCGAGAAAGCCCAACACCTCCCCCTGACAAACGGTAAGATTCAGCGACTTGAGCGCCTCAACCTTTTTGAATTTTCTGTCACGATAGGTCTTGCCGAGATCAACGATATCAACCGCATTCACGATAATGCCTCATAATTTTCTACGCTCGGGGGGATTGAAAATTTCACTGGAACGGGGCTTACCTAGGTCATCGAGGTAAAAGGCACCGCCATAAGGGTCTTCAGGGACTGATGAGAGGTCGCCGCGATTTATGAGTTCCTGAAGAGTTTTAGGCCCTCTGCCCTCCCGAAGAGAAAAAGCTGCAATCGCGTCCTCTATCAGTTTCATTTTTTTCAACGAATCGAGGCGCCGCTCGAAGGTCTGACGGATCGCGGACTTCATGCTCCCTTTAAGCATGGCTTCCAGGTAACTGATGGCGAGATCAGTCTGGTTTGACTCATACAGGTAGCGAGATGTGAGCCGCGCAAAAAGTTCCGCTCCGGAAAGCTGCGCCGCCTTGCTGTAATAGGTCGCAGCCGCATCGTAATCTTTGAGAAAATTTGCGGAATCAAAGCCTGCCCAGAACGGCAACATCCAGTCCCAGTCGCGGTATTCCATGCCACGCTTTAGCAGCTCGACGACCCTGGGCAGATACTCCGGCTGCCAGGCCAGAATCGCCTGGGAGAAGTAGTAGGTATCCATGTTGTATGGGTCCAATGCCGATGCCGTTGAAAGCAAGCGATAGAGGCCATCATAATCAACAGGAATCAGGATACCGGTATTAGCCTCTTCCACCAGGGTCCCGAAATACATGAGTGCTTTAACAGACAGAAGGGCCCCGGCCGCCTGTTTATGGTCAGCGCTGCTAAAGCGCAGCAGCTGGGGATGGGCAATAAACCCCACCTGTTCGGTTACGGGCTTCTGAGCCATGTGCTGGCTCAGCGGGATCTGGATGCCCCAATAAAGCCCGAGCAGGGAGAGAAAAAGGGCGAGCGATTTCACCGAAGCTCCCTGCGGCTGAAAAAGAAACAGGCGAAAAAAAGGACAATCGCCGTGTAAACAACGAAGTAACCAAGGGTCAGAAGCACCCCTTTATAATCGACGGGCAACGAATAAATAGCCGCCAGATTAAAATCAAAGGTATTAAAGTTAGGAACCACATAATAGAAGATGGCAGCCAGTTGCTTGACAAAAACTGGGACGTCCTCGGCAGCCGAACTGCTCAGATAGTTTTGAACATCCTGCGACATGGAGCCGCAAAGATAAACCGAAATGGTACCGAAGACGGGCAGAAAAAAAGAGGTACTGATGGCTGAAAACAAAAGACCGAACGCACTTAAAAGGATGTATTTCAGCACGTCAAAGCCGATGGCAACAAGAATATTATTCCAGATAATGAGGCGGTCGGGCGGGTAACTTGCTGCCGTAGCAGAAATCGCCAGTGGGGCGAGCAAACCCAACACAAGACCGCACAGAGCGATAAAGGCTGCGATAGCCAAGAACTTCCCTAGAATGAAATGACTGCGGCTCACCGGCAGGGCCAGCACACTAAAAGAGTAGCGCCGTTCAATATCTCGCCAGACGGAAAAAGAACTGAAAAAGACAGAACACATGAGCAGAAGAAAAGAGATCACTGACAATGACAGTGTGATGGAAAGTTCAGTCACCTGACGTAGGGAAAGGGAGCTGGCCGAAGGGATGAAAACAAACCTGTCTCTTATACACATCT
>JAAXQF010000534.1 GCA_012974435.1 Desulfuromonadales bacterium
CCCCATGGATTTGTACGCAAAACCTGGAATACAGAGACGATGATTGGTGCCAACGGTTATTGGGGGGATTGGCGACAGGCAATTGAGCTCAAGCCGCAAGGGCAAGAGATTATCGCCAATGCCATCAAGGTCATCGAAAACAGATTGGCGCTTTATGGTCAAGGGCCGCAGCGATATGGTTTAGTGCATGCCGATCTGCGACTAGCCAATTTATTAGTTGACCATGAACGCCTGGGTATTATCGATTTTGATGATTGTGGATTCTGTTGGTTTGCCTACGACTTTGCAGCGGCCATCAGTTTTCACGAATTAGATCCTAGTATCCCTTTGCTGCAAAAATCCTGGGTAGCAGGGTATCGCAGCGTAGCAAGCCTTACTGAAGAAGATGAGAATGAAATCCCGACGTTCATGATACTGCGTCGCATTCTGCTAACAGCCTGGCTCTCAACCCATTCTGAAACACCTACCGGACAAGAGCTGGGCCCGACTTATACAGATGGAACTGTAATCTTGTCGCAAAAATACCTGGCACAATATGGCTAAAAAACCGCTACCCATTCTTGATCTAAACGCCTTCAGTTTTGATCGAAGTACGGTGCCGGATAAAGCCTTAGCTGAGCTCATCAAGCTGCGCTATAAGACACAGGGTCCAAGCTCTATGCTATTTTACCAAGAGCCCCTGCATATCGTACGAGGGCAGGGAACATGGCTATACGATAGTAAGGGAACGAAATATCTGGATGTTTATAACAATGTTCCTTGCCTGGGGCATTGTCATCCCAAAGTAGTCGAAGCTGTCAGCCAACAACTCAGCCAACTCAATGTTCATAGCCGTTATTTACATGACACCGTCCATGTCTATGCAGAAAAACTTCTGACCACACTGCCTGATAATATTGACCGTTTGGTCATGACCTGTACCGGCAGTGAGAGTAACGATCTGGCCCTACGATTAGCGCGAACCCATACGCAAAAAAAAGGCATTATTGTTTCCGAAACTGCCTATCATGGCAATACGCAAATGGTGACAGAGGTCTCCCCTGCTTCTTTCAAAACGCAAACGCCGCCTGAGTATGTTGTTACTGTACCGGTAGCAGAGGTGACACGTCGAGGTGACAGCGCAGCTGATTGGCTTGCGGATCAAGTATATAGCGCAATTCAAACACTGGATGAAAGAGGCTTTGGTTGCGCCGCTCTGCTGGTTGATCCAATCTTTTCCAGTGATGGAATATACAGCGATCCGCCAGGGTTCCTGAACAAGGCTATTGAGCTTGTCCATGACCATGGCGGACTATTCATCGCCGACGAGGTGCAGTCGGGGTTTGCACGAACGGGAGACTGCATGTGGGGATTTCAGCGTCATAATGTTGTGCCTGACATTATCACCATGGGTAAGCCAATGGGAAATGGTTATCCCGTGGCGGGAGTTGCTTCACGTTTAGATTTACTGGAAGCACTGTGTCATGAAGTTGGATATTTTAATACTTTCGGTGGATCTACTACTGCGGCAGCGGCCGGCCTTGCCGTGCTCAACGTGCTTGAGGAAGAAGGTATGCTAGAGAATTCCCATCAAGTGGGGGCTTACTTAAATCGGGGCCTGCATGAACTCCAGGATCAATATCATTCCATTGCAGAGATCCGAGGGGTAGGCCTATATATTGGCGTGGAGTTTAGTGAAGATGGCGATATTCACCGGCCAGACGTTGACAAGGCAACGGCCACGTTAAATCTTTTGAGGCGTAATAAAGTCCTTGTCGGAACTGCAGGAAAGTACGGGAATGTCCTCAAAATAAGACCGCCGCTATGCTTTACTCAAAATAATGCAGAGTTATTTCTCGACAAGATGAGTAAAGTACTCAAAGAATTGGACTAGCCTGTACATTGCACGAGTTAGACACAGGACGTCGCTGTGGAGCGAAGGCTGAACGAACCCAGCAACGAGGCGCATGGTCATCGAACTAAATCAAAAAAACAAACAGCTTGTCTGGGACTTCTGGCAGCATCTGGAAGCCGCCAGCGCCGACCAGCTGGTACAAATTGCACATGAAAGTCTGGTTTCGGACATTAGCTGGCATGGTCCGGACCCGATCAATGAATTACACGGCGTTCAATCCTTTGTCGCCGAATTCTGGCTACCGCTACAGAAATCATTTCGCGATCTCGAACGACAGACTCAC
>JAAXQF010000225.1 GCA_012974435.1 Desulfuromonadales bacterium
TGATCAGCACCGGATACTTATCCAGGCGCGTCATGTAGGTCATTAGGTCCAGTTCCTGTTTGGCTTTTTGCAGTTGCTGTACAAGGTCACCGGCACAGAGCCACTTCACCCGAACGCCGTGCTCGATCAGGTGATAGCCGAACGCTGCGGCAATGTGTGATTTGCCGACGCCTGATGGGCCGATCAGCAGCACATTGCCTGCCTGAGATGCCCATTGGCGGTTGTCTTTGAGCTGTAGGATCGGTTGCTGAACGGCTTTGGGTAGATCTGACAGGTTCAGGTTCGCAAAGCTTTTCCCCGCAGGCAGACGAGCTTCTCGTGTCCATTTGGTTGTTCTTGTCTGGAAGCGACGGGCCAGCTCCTGCTCACAGAGTTTGCTGAGGAATTCTGTATAGCTCCAGGTGTTTTCCATCGCCTGGCACTGGTAGTCCTCCAGGTTCTGGCTGAAGGTCGTCAGACGCAACTCTTTCAACATTATTTTGAGAGGCATACGCTACCTCCCTGGGGCTGAGGGTTGATCCAGCAACCGGACAGCAATGCATCGTAATCGGCGATGTCATGTTGCCTGGTGACCAGTTCAGGCGAGTCCTTTTTGGGTAGATATTGAGCTTGCAGTGCTTTAAGGCTCGGCAAGGCATCTGCCTGGGCTTGCAGCAACAGTGCTTGTCCCAATTCCCTTTCACACCGATGATCTGCGGCGATGCGCAGCACAGTGACCATCCATTTGCAGGCCTCCTTTGCCGGGAGCTTCTGGTCGGCAATCTGCCACAGTTTCCGATAGTTGTCGTTTGGGAACAGTTCATCTCGAAAGTTGGAAAAGCGGAACGCCTGAGGCTTGGCGGCCAGCGAGTGAATCACATGACGGTAGTCAATGCGTCGAGCTCTTTCTCCTGGCGTTTCAGGAAAGACACGCGGCAATTCGATAACTTGGGTTTGTCCAACAAAGCCGATCAATTTGTCATGGTAAAGATGGACGCGCAGTGTCTCACCAATCAACCGGGACGGCACCGTGTAGAGGCCACGTTTTACCGCAATGGTACTGCTGGTGGTCACCTTGGCCGAGAGTTCCGAATAATCCATGAAGCGATATTTTGGCAGGGTTTGTAAATATTTTTGTTCTTCTTCAAAGCGCGTCAGGGTGTAGCGATTCAACCGATCCGTACAGCGATTAATCAGGGCTTGATAGTCAGAGACACTTTCAAAGTCCACACTGCCACGCAGCTTGATCGCTTGATCAAGACGATGCTTCAATGAGCCATGAGAGGTTTCAACCGCTCCGTTTTCATGACCGAGTCCAGGGTTGTTGGTCGTTCCGGTCATCCCATAATGCAGGCAGAGCCCCTCGTAGGCACGGGTCAGTTGTTGCTTCTGGCTCTGATTGACATAGGCGGCGCTGAGACTGTCGGTACGATGTTCTTTCGGAGCTCCGCCACTTTTATGCAGAGCATTTTGCAGCCCCTCAGCCAGCGCGGAATAACTCTCGCCACCCCGCACGATGTGGGCGCAACGCCAACCACTGTAAGCCAGGCGATATTGATAGATCAGATGCGTAAATGGCTGACCAGCTATCGTCACGGTGGATCGGGGATGGGTGAAATCAGATAGACCTTGCTGTCCCGGCGGTATCGTCTGTCGAAACATGACTGGGTTGTCAGGGCCTTGCGTGGCCCGCCAGTGCTTGACCCGGCGCTGCAATGTGCGTAGCAACTTGTAGGGATAGTCGCCC
Organism: Desulfuromonadales bacterium; assembly: GCA_012974435.1. GTDB lineage: Bacteria > Desulfobacterota > Desulfuromonadia > Desulfuromonadales > BM103 > M0040. The sequence continues at coordinate 1,727 of JAAXQF010000225.1, forward strand.
GGATGGTTTTCATCCAGATATTCCCAGAGGGTCAGCCCTGTGAGTTTGGGTTCTTTTTCCAGCAACGGAACCAGTTCCGAATCCCAAACCAAGGCAAACGGATCGTTACGGGTCAGCCAATGTCGTGGCGCTTTAGTCCTTGTCTCACCAGTTCCAATTCGCCGACCAGAGCGGACACTAACCCCCGCTTTGGCTGCGCTTGTTTCTTGCGTTAAACCGGATTGTCGAGATTGCATATAGAGCACTTCCTGTCGTTGAGTGATGTGTTTACCAGGCAAGTTGACCTCCTTTGAGTTTCAAGGAGGAGCTTATCCGGAGAAGCACTCAACCGGCCACGTTAATTGACGCGAGACCGGACAGGATAATTGTCGTCGAACACTCTAGCGAGAATGCTGGGTAATGTCTCACCGCCATTTTCTGCTTTTGGCAGCTATATAGCCTTATGG
>JAAXQF010000224.1 GCA_012974435.1 Desulfuromonadales bacterium
GTAATTGGTGAAGGCGGCGCAACGGTTCTCTCTGGGACAGCACCGAAGGAAACACACTACGGCATTGCGGCCCTATCTTGTGGCAACCTGCTTAGCGTTGCAGGGCAGATCCGCGAGAGGTATCCCAGGGCGCGAATCATTATTTTGTCTGATATTGGCAACGGTGAAAATGACGCTAATATGGCGGCGGTCGAATACGGCTGTGATCTATTCAAGCCTGAAGGTGGAAATGTAACGGACGCAAATGACCAGGCGTTAAGCATCGGAGACGTCGAGCTTCACAAGCTGATCGAGGCCGCAACACCCCCAGAGGTGGAGCATGAAAACCAAGCAGAGCCAGAGCGTAAGCTATCCATTGCCGAACGACTGCGGCCCGGCAGTTATTATGCAGCGCTCGATATTACGGTTGACTGGATCATCCCGGGCTATATTCCTGAACTCGCGGTGATCCTGCTGTTCGGCAAGGGCGGCATGGGTAAGACCACACTGCTGATGCAGATATTCGGGGCGGTTTCGAAGGGCCTTGTCCTGTTCGGTATCCAAACATCGAAGCGCCCGGTTATCTATGTTGATTATGAAAACAGTCGGCCGGTACTCGCGGAAAGATGCCGCAACATTGATGCAGACGGTATCCTCTTTCTGGACAGCACCAGCAAACCGCCACAACTCGACAAGTCCGAACGGGTTGAATATCTCGACCTGCTAAAAACGACCCACCCCGGCGCGGTGATCATCTTCGATACCCTGAAAAGCTCGCACAGTGGCGACGAGAACGACAGTCAGGCAATGTCTGCTGTCATGGGATTCTTACGCGAACTGAGAGATGCAGGCGCAACGGTTATCATCCTGCACCACACCCCCAAGGGCAACGCCCGCCAGTATAAAGGCAGCGGCGCGATCTTCGATCTATGCGACCACGTTCTAGCCTTGTACCCAGTCAAGAAGCCTGGCGATGAATCCGAGGTAGAAGACGATGACGACGCAGACCTGACGTATCGTTTCGGCACCAGTCAGAAAACTCGCTATGAACCTGCCCGAATGTTTCTTTCGTTCGATTCCGATACCCGGCGCTTTGTAATGGCCCCTGATCCAGATGATCAGAACTTACAGGCAATCAGGCAAACCATGTTGAAAATGGCGGCAAGGTTCACAGTTATTAATCAGACGAGCCTGCTTGATGAATTGGCCAAGTCCATTCCAGAAAAGAAGGTGCGCAATCTGTTGACGACAGGGACAGGCACCTATTGGAACGCTGCAAAAGGTGCGCATAATTCCAATGTTTACATCCCCATTGAAGATGATGATTCAGTTCGGCAGTGTTGCGATCCTATATACCCCAGCCAGACTGCCGAACAGGTACCGGAGCCATCAGATGATGCAGCGAGCCTTGCCAAGCTGGGCACCGAATGCACCCCCTAAACCTGCACCGTTACTGAGTCCGGCAGTTCGGCAACGCCCCATTGCCAGACTGCCGAACAGGAAGAGGGAAGGTCGAGAATAGAAATATCGGATAACGATCTATTCTATGTGGAGGTAGACGATGCTTGCTGAAATTATCGAACCTACCGGAATGAATTGGAGATCCGTAGAAATGGAGAATCGCCCGATGGCTACAGCCAATTAGTTGAGTGCCAACACTGCGGCCCGGTTCTTCTATTTGCTGGAGTGCCAGCAGCGGTTCCTGCTTGCTGTTGGTGCCTGAATTGAGCAGCATGGCGACCATACCAAGGGTATTAAATGAGGCCCGCCAGAATCTGACAAAACCTGACATGAAAGGAGAAACCTTATGGCTGAATTGAAGGTAACGCGCAAGGTATCACCGGGAAGCCCTGGCTCACTGAAAGAGCAACTGCGATACAGAGACAAGTTGTTAGCCGTTCGCTATCTGGCAGACGGTCAAGGGCGCTACGTAAAGACTGCCGAGATCGTTATTTATGACCGGCAGGGTTGAGCAGATAGTTGGAAATTAATCAAGGCGGTCAAATGACATATTTTATCGAAAAGAAGAAACATTTTAGGTGCGGAATATTTGCTGGTATCTGTAATTTTCCGGACTCTATAGAAGGCCATAAAGGGACGCTGAAACACCCCCCCCCCCATGGAAAACTTTTGGTTGATGCCTTAGGAAAACTTTCCTGTTTTGGATTAAAGGGGATATTGAGTCC
>JAAXQF010000267.1 GCA_012974435.1 Desulfuromonadales bacterium
CTAGTGTCCGTCCATAAAGGATCGAATTTCAAGTAAGTCCACAACTCAATTTTCACAGTTGAGCTACTGACGCCTGATTTTATCGCGCATGCATTCAAAGATGTGCATTATTTTACCCATATGGCAGCTGATCTACCTACGGCACGCACAAGAAACCCTGAGCAACCTGGCTCATCACAACCCATCACACAGCTTGCTGCTTCAGGCCGGTTTTAATCGCGCCAGCAGCGCCAGATTGTGTGCTACAACAGATGACCATACAAACGACCTGAAATGGACCAGCCCCTTCCAGGTACACCGCGACAGCCCATACGCCCGCTTGAGACAGGAGATACCGGCCTCTATCCCAGCACGAAAGTTACGTAACTGCCGATAGACCCAGGTACTCTTCACCATGTCCTCAATACGCAAGCCGCGCTTCTTATGGAACGCAACATCTTCGATACCGTAGACCTTGGCCTTATCAAGATTGTCCCTGCTGGCATAACCACCATCTGCAGCGACTTGTTTGGGCGCACAGCCATAAATATTGATGTGGCGTTTAAGCATGGGGAGTAAACGCTCGGTGTCGGCCGGGTTACCTTCTTCAACGACCACATCAAGAATCAGCCCGCTTTTCCCCGAACTGAGATTGAGCTTGTGTCCGTACTGGATGTCCCGATTGCCCTTGATAATGATATCGGTGTGGGTCTCAAACAAACTGAAAATCTTCTCGCCTGCCGGTACACTTTCACCCTGGAATACACGGCGTTGCGTCTGATCAACCACCTGTTTGATCAAGGGCAAATAGTGCGCCACCTCGGCATGCCAGGCTTCCAGTTGCAGGGTCGCGCCCCCTGTAACGCTCAAGATCATCTTTGCCTTTTCAAGATACCCCAGCGACTTCATCGTTACCTTGATCAAATCCCGATACAGCACGGCCTTCTTGTCCTTTCCCCGTGTATAGATAATGGCGCGTGCCCGCTTCTTCGCACGCCGGCGATGGTTACAAAATTCAATCTCTGCGGTACCCGACATTGACTGAGCCGCTTCGAGCAGACGCACCATGACCCGGACACCATCCCATAACAGACTGCTGTCAGTCGGTGCATGGATGTCCGTTTCGGTGACGGTACTGTCAATGCGCACCTTTTTTCCCAGCTCTACCCGCTCGTGTTTTGCATCCACCAGCAAACAGTGATTGATCCGTTCCCAAGTCTCAGCTTGAATGCGACTGATGGTTTTTTGTAAAACCGACTTCTTGGGAAACAAATGCCCTGGCAGGCGGGCGAATGCCTGGAAGGAGGCCGAGTCCGACAAATAAAATGCCAGTTCCTGATAGCTCAGTTGCCGGTATTGCTTGAGCAGCGCACATCGCAGTACCGACTCAGACGGCAAACCCTGGCGGCCCGTGTCATAGACATCTTTTAGATGTAAATCCATCGCCACCCAGTCCAGCATCTCTCGATGCTGGTCGAGCCGCTTCGACATGGCTTTCAACTCCTTGCCAATCTCGTGATTTGAAAACAGATCGAATATACTGACTTGGTCAGTGCACTTTTTGCGCATTGTCACCTCCGGTGGTTTTTGTGTTTCCTTCGTTTTCAGTCGCTTGAAAAAAAGGATAGCAAAAATCACCGGAACTTTTCATTTAAACATGCTGCGTTTCTTATTATTTTTCACCGCGTTAGCGTTTATGGACGGACACTAACTAACGGAGAATATGAAGTGACCAGTCTTGGCAAGAACGTGCCGCAAATTCAAGGGGGAACACCTGTTTGTAGTTACGAGTGTGGTGGATATAGGGCTATTCTTGTAAAAGACCCAGAGAGTTTTGGGCCAATAAAATATCCACATGTTCTAATTGTTTATCGGGCGATTGATAATACATCCCCGATCATGATTATTACTGCAGAGCAAGGCACGATATCTCCTACTTTACTAGAAAATCTCCCAGAAGAATTAAAAGGAGGATTCGGCGAAAATTCTGGAAATGAAGTGTTTATTGGAGTATTTGATGAGAAAGGACATTCTAATTTTAGCTCATCAAGCGAATACGCAATTCTTGAAGAATTTGAATCAAAGGCACTTTTAGTTATGAGGAATAGCCTTAATCTAACTTGCGGTATTCGAGTGATTAACGATACGAGAAGAGGAAGAGCGTTCTGGAATTATAGATTAC
>JAAXQF010000273.1 GCA_012974435.1 Desulfuromonadales bacterium
ACCAATCACCGTTTCAATCCACGGCCCGGCAGTTTTTTCAGCAATCGTCATACTCGCCGGGTAGAGCGCATCAAGATTGACCGGCACCCGTTCCGCCAAACAATTGGCGAGCAGACGCAAGATTAAGGAAGTGGCTTTCTGCCCCGGGTAACAAGCCGCGCGGGTCATATGCGGTTTGCCTTCGAGGATGTTGCCGATCATCCGGCTACAGGAATTGCCCGGTCCCATCTCGAGGAAAATGCGTACGCCGTCAGCGTAGGCCTGCTCGATGACCTTGGTGTAGTCAACCGTCTCCAGCGCCTGGCCGAGAATCACATCGGCAGCACTGTCAGTGGTGACCTTATAGCTCTTACCCAGATTGCAGCTGTAAAAAGTAATGTCCTTGGGTGCGGTCACAGGGAAAAGATGCAGATCCCGGTAAGGCTTCGCCACCGGCTCGGCAACCTCGCAATGCACTGTGGTTACACCACGCAGGGGGAAGAAGTGACCATTGACTTCGCGCGCCAGGGCTTCGACCTGGTGACGATCACCACCAACCACGCACTCCTTATGGGTATTGATAATCAACAGGTAGGCCCTGTCTTTGCCGACAAGAGCCTCTTTCACCTTCTCTGCAGGAGCGTCAACAAGACCTAAGACCCAGTCGACCTGTTCATTCTTACGCAAGTTCCAGACCTTGCGAGCGGCCTTGCATTCACCAGCAAGCTGTTCTGTAAAGAGGGTCGATTCGCTAAGCCTTTGCGACATACCGTCGCGATCTTGCCAGGCACCGAAAGAGAAAAGGCCGGCCGATTCGCCAAGGCTGTAACCGCTCACAGCGCTGGGCTCGATAGCAAAGCTGCGCACCAGATCGCTGACTGCTGTACCCAGGGCAACCTGACCGATAACCAGGGCATTATGGTCGTCATGCAACGTCTCGGCCAGTTCAGATTTCCAGAAATTTTCGGGTAAACACTGCCGGGCCAAGAACTTGCTCAGGCCATCCTGATGGCTGTAGATAGCGGGCCAACGCGCTGAAAGGTCACGTCCCATACCCGCAAAATGATTGCCAGAGCCGGGAAAGACAAATGCAACGTTACCTTGCGCTGCGAGAGGTTCCGGAGCAAAGAAAAGTCGATCACGAATACTCGAGGAGAGCACCGTTCCATTCATGCCATTGCCACCCAGCACCTTATCCGGATTGTCACGCAAGGAAAGCAAAGCATGCTCAAGTTGATCAAACAGCTCTGCACGATTCGACGCAACCATTGCCAGGCAACGCAGGTTGTTCTGATCAAGACCGGTCTCGCGATACCACTGCAACGCCAACGCTTCGATCCCACCATCAGGCGCCATGGCGACAAAATCCTGAAGTTGAACAACCTTCTCCAGCAAACCTTCCACATTGTCCGCTTCAAGAACGAACAGCCCCTCATCGAGAGCACCAAGCGGCCGTTCAACATCTGTAGCTTGCGCCTTGCCCGCCTTGCTTTCAAAACCTTCCAGAACAACGTGTGAGCAGGTACCGTCGTGACCAAGACCGCTGACGAGGGCTCTTCGCGGCCCTTCGACCCGGTTGCGCAACCAGAACTGGGCCGCTTCGGGAGCGATGAAATTGCGCTTGCCGCGTACCCAGTCATAGCGCAGCGACTGCAGGTTGCGCATAGGAGGTAAAATCTGGGTTTCCAGGCAGAGAGAGGCCTTGATCAGGGAAGCCAGACCGGCAACAGAGCCGGCATGACCGACATCGGCCTTGGCGCTACCGATGTAACAGGGATTTTTTGTTTGTTTGGCGCCAAAAAATTCACCGAGAGCTTTTGCCTCAAGGGCGTCTTCAGCAGTCAGTCCACTGCCATGAGTTTCCAGATAGCTGACCGATTCCGGAGTCGCCCCGGCTTCGTGGCTGGCCCGTTCTAGAGAGAGGGTATAAGCGTCACTGTCAGTAAGCTCTTCTTCGACCTGCCCACCGGTTGCGGTGCCGACCCCCTTGATGATGGCGTAGATATGATCACCATCCTGCTTGGCGTCGTCGAGGCGCTTGAGAATAACCGCAGCAGCGCCCTCACCGACCAGTGAACCGTCGGCATTTTTATCAAAGGGGCGAGCAACGCCACTCTTTGAAAACTGTCTCTTATACACATCT
>JAAXQF010000096.1 GCA_012974435.1 Desulfuromonadales bacterium
TCATCTGGAGGGTAGAGCTAATATTGCATACTGTTATTGTTATAAGTCACGACTTCTGAGAAGGAAAACGGCTTCTTATTGATAGAGGTATTCAGTACGCTCGTTAATCCGCAAAACTATGGCCACCAGGGTTCGATCCTTGGTGGTCTTTTCTTGTTTTGAAGGGTCAATAAGAATTTTGCATTTCTGCCAATCTGAGCACCTCGAAACGATGTAGGAGGATAAATAAGACATCTTGACAGGCTTGCTTTTAGAACTACCGTAAAGAACATAGGTAAACGATTTCCCGACAATCCCAACCTTCTCGTTAGAAATGAGCGGAAAGCGGCGGATCTTTACTCCTCAAAAACAAGACGAAGATGGCCGAGTTGCCGAAGGATATGAATCCTTATGGTGGTGTCGATCTTTTTATCTCTGACCTTCGGTCATATTCAGGAGGAGGTGATATTAAAAGCAGAGTTACAAACATGTGAGTGTCTAGAACACTGGTGGCGATTCACAGAGAGGAACCGGCTCATGAATCTACGGAGCGGACGACGTAATGGGCAATTCACCTTGGAAGTATAAAGATGGATTGATTGATCGTCCACTAATAGGGGCGACCCGGAATCAAACCGTCTCCAGATATTTATGAATCAGCTCAACAGCTACAGCCCCTTGTCCCACGGCGGTAGCCACTCGCCGAATCGCGCCATGCCTTACATCGCCAGCAGCAAAGATGCCTGGGACGTTGGTTTCGAGGATAAATGGATCTCTTGTCAAGGTCCAATTCTTGGGTCGATTGCCGTTAAGAAACAAATCAGGTCCAGTGTAAATATAATTATTCTCGTCCTTTTGAATGAGGTCACCGGTTATTTCCGTGCTTGGGACAGCGCCTATAAAAATAAAAACGGCATCGGCCGCTTCAGATATGGATTCTCCACTGTTTTTATTTGTTAACGTAATGGTTTCTAGCTTTGCGGTGCCTTCAACAGCGGTTAATTCTGTATTGCGAAGAGTCGTAATATTGTCTGTTTGTCTTATTTGATCGATGAGATAGGTCGACATGCTCTTTCGAAGGGATTCGTCCCGGTAAACCAACACGACTTCACGGGCAAAACGGGATAAAAACATTGCACCCTGCCCGGCGGAATTGGCTCCGCCGATCACATAAACTTTTTTTCCTTTGTAATTAACTGCTTCCGAGTTTGCAGCTCCGTAATAGACTGAAACACCGACCAGTTTATCGATACCTGGAACATTAATCTGCCTTGTAGCCACACCTGTTGAAAGCAGGAGGGCTTTACAACTCAATTCGGTTCCGTTCTTCAGTTTGACATAACGGTAGGGGCCTTCAACTCGCAGGCTACTGACCTCTTGGGCAGCTAGAATCTCTGCTCCTAAACGCTTGACCTGGGTGATCGCCCTGCGAGTCAAGTCGGCACCGCTGATACCTTGAGGAAAGCCGAGATAATTTTCGATACGGGCACTCATGCCGGCTTGTCCACCCGGTGCATCCCTTTCAATGACAATCGTCTTCAATCCCTCGGATGCAGCATATACAGCTGCAGTAAGTCCTGCGGGACCTGACCCGACGATAATAAGATCATAATACGGTTTTTTTGCACGGGTCGTCATCCCCACCTTGTCTGCCAAGGTTGAGAGCTCCGGATCAACTAAAATGCTGCCATCCGGAAAGAACAGCGTCGGCAACCGAAAATCTTCAGCGGAATCCAATTGAAGAAGTTTTTTTGCCTCTTCGTCTTTCTCGAAATCCAGCCACTGATAGGGCACTTGGCTCCGAGCAAGAAAATCTTTAATGTAGTGTGTTTTGGCCGAATAGAGCGTACCGACGATCCGAATTCCGCCATAAGGTATCGGTACCGTGTTCACCCAGTCGCTCAACAAATCGTCAAGCACAGGATAGAGTCTCTCCTCAGGCGGGTCCCAGGGTTTCATCAGGTAGTAATCAAGGTTGATTGAGTTGATACTGGAGATGGCAACATCGGTATCAGCATAGGCCGTCAACAGAACTTTTTTTGTCTCTGGATAAAGTTTTGCAGCCTCTGATAGAAACTCGATGCCTGTCATCGTCGGCATGCGCTGGTCAACCAGGAAAAGCGCAATGGCAAGATTCCTTCGTTTAAGTTCCTGCACCGCTTCGATGGCTTCCTGC
>JAAXQF010000090.1 GCA_012974435.1 Desulfuromonadales bacterium
TCACTGTCTAGACATCACTGTCTACTATTTTTATATCTGAAAACTAAGAATTTTCAATGTGTGGAATAGGTAAAAATGAAAAAAACAGACAAGAAAAAACGTACCAGCAAATCTGAATGGCTCGAGACAGCGTTATCTCTCTTTGAAAGGGAAGGCTTGGGGGCTGTTAAGATCGAACTTCTGGCAAAAGAGCTAAAAACATCCCGGAGCGGTTTTTACTGGCACTTTCAGGATCGTGACGAACTACTTCGAGACATGTTGGAATACTGGCGTCGGGAATATACCGAGGTGGTCATTAAGAACTTCAATCAACTGGATATGGGAGCAAAAGAGGCCTTGTATCATGTGATGAAGATGATCGATGAGCACAAGCTGAACAGATTTGAGGTTCATATGCGCGCATGGGCGGACAATGACCCTGCTGTCGAAAAAATCGTGATGGAAATTTACCAAGAGCGTTTTGTATTCATCAGGCAACTGTTCAGTTCTATGGGGTTCACAGGTTGTGATCTGGAGATGAGAGCTCGACTGTGGCTCTGCTATGCCACCCACGGCACTTCGATGTTTCCGGTGGATACTTGTGTTGAGGGTGAAGACCTAATCAAAATCCGACACGCGATATTAACTAATTAACGACTGAGGGGGCTGGGTGTTTGGGATCAGGTGTTGTCTTTACCATCGCCCCCCTCACCAGGAACCTTCACGGGAACTCACTATTTCGGTGAAAGTTTGCCCTGATTCCTATAAATCCTGCCCTCATTAGCTGTAAGACTCTATTGAAACACCCTCTCGATCACTCATTAACCACCCCGCCAGCACAGATTACACAGTCCCGCCCACCTTGGTGTGTAAGACAATCTCAGAAATTTCCCTAATGAACTGCCAGTCGCAAAATGCTATAACTGGCTAATTGTTGAGTTAGTTACATAGTGATGGTGCAGCCCGTCCTTCCATTTCAGATAGACCGCAAAATGCTAGCTAACACCTTTTGCTCAGTTTTACTCAGGAGAAATCATGGCAACCCGTAAAGAGATTCATGACAGAGTTCTCAATGCAACATGTAAGGAAGAGTTGGCGACGGTCTATGGTGAATGGGCCGAGCAGTACGACAAGGACCTTATCGATGAGATGGGCTATGTTGCTCCGGCTATAGCCAGTCAACTCCTACAGGGGTATGTAGAAAATCAGCACATCAGGATCTTGGATGCTGGTTGTGGAACTGGGCTTGTAGGGGAAGATTTGCATCAAAATGGATATCTTAACCTTGAAGGGTTTGACTATTCTGTACAAATGCTGGAAAGGGCCAAAGACAAAGGTGTCTATACTAGACTACATCAGGGGGACCTGACCGGCAGACTTGATCTGCCGGAAAACAGTTACGATGCGATCATCAGTGTCGGAACATTTACCTGCGGTCATGTCGGCCCTGAGGCTTTTGATGAACTGATCCGCGTTACCAAGCCGGGAGGTCATCTCTGCTTTACGGTTCGTGACCAGGCTTGGGAAGAGGATAATTACCGCGTCGCGATGGATAAAATAGAAAAGAGTGGCGCCTGGAAATGCTTGGAAGAAAAAACCACTGATTATATCCAAGAGGACGGATCAAGCTGTAATGTCTGCATTTATCAAAAGAGCATATAACCTGGCGTCTCAAACACCACGCTCTAGAGACATGATTTCTGGTGTGTCATCACCTTGGTGTTTAGGACCTTTTGACTGTAGGTAGTCGGTAGATAATTATGTCTGTTGCAAACAAGCGAGAGAACCCTTTTTCAAATCTGCTATATGGAATGTTATTAGTTCTGTTTGGCTCATTTGCGCTTATGCTGGCATGGACTATGTGGCGGTCTATTGATAACTGGTTCTTTCTGACATTCACGGTCATTTCGTTTGCGCTTCCAGCTTTTGCTGCATTTTTCTTAGGGGTCAGACGGCTAGTTTTGTTCGTAAAGTTTTACTCTTCTGCTCAGTAGTCAGAGACAGTAAATATATCATTCACCACGCTCCTGACACATCGTTAAACCACTGATATATAATTCAACTGTTCGACCTCAATTAACTGTTAATGCCTCAATCCATCCAGAACCAATTCTTGTTAATTCCCTCGCAACTAATTCCTATACAACCACATCGAAGCAAGCTTTGAGG
>JAAXQF010000462.1 GCA_012974435.1 Desulfuromonadales bacterium
CAAGGCTTTGGTCCCGATATCCGCCAATACCAAGAATGCTCAGAATATTTGCATAGGTATTTTGTTCCAGTGGATAACCTAAAAAATTAAGCTTCACCCTGTCCAGGGTCCCGTCAGGTATTACATTATCGCGCATTTCGTCAAGTGTTTCCTTATATAGTAGCATTGGAATGGCGATAATCCGGGCACCTTCAGCGGTTCGCGGACTCACGGTGTTTAAGCCAAAGGTACCCCATACCACGGTACCCGTACTCTTATTCACCAGCTTAGAACCGAGCAGGCCGGGAATTAGGATCACCGGATTTCGGTAGGGACTTTCATTCTGAACCAAGCTGTTATAGAGCCCTCCCAGGTCCGGCGTTTTGTAGGCCGGTGAGCAGGCTATCAACGACAGGATGAAAACAGCACTGATGGATTGAAACGAAAGCCTTATAACAACTTTAAACCAGCTGTTTTTCTGTTGGTTAACGTCTTTCATGCTATATCCTTTAAGATGAATATGCGGCAGGAACCTGAACTCAGGTTTCGGTAGATCCCCCTCATGTAAAACCTGACCCTGCTGTACACGTATAACAATGATCGCCTGTCGCAATAGGATTTCCTGTCTCAGGAGGTCCAGGCATTTCAGAGATATGCGTTTTTCGATATCCCATATAAATACCGCAGGCAAGATTAAAATCGCAATCAAAGAGATACCCGTTCCACGAAACAGAAACAAGGGTTCGGCACATGACTCCTTCAACTGCGCATGGATTGAAACTCGATGATAGCTTTTCCATGTATCGCTCAAGGTTCCCCGTCCTGACAAGCCACTCCCGAAATCTACCCAAAGGAACATTTGCGAAATTGTATAGATTGTTGAAAACAATGCCCCATTTTTTTTCAAGCACTTGTTTAAAGTGTTTTTCCATCTGGGCCTGTGAGGGTGGGAGAAAAGCGCCGGTCGGGTTGGACACCAAAATAAGCTCCAGACCTGTATTTTTCTGACCATAACCGAGCTTATTCAGCCTTCTTAATGCATCAACGCTGACCTTAAAAATGCCCTCTCCACGCTGCGCTTCGGCTTGGGCTAAATTTAATGACGGAAAAGAGGCAACAATCACTACGTTATTTGCCTTCAGTAGATATATCAGATCCTCTCTTTTACCATCGTTCAATGCGGAAAGGTTAGAACGCAGCATTATTCTCGGCGCCAATGGCGAAAGCCTCGCAACAATCTCCGCTATGATGGGGTTCAGTTCAGGAGCACCACCGGTGATGTCGATGACTTCAAACTTACTTCGATGTGCATATGCCACCACTTCATTCAGCGTATCAGAGTCCATATTCTCTTTTTTCCCTGGACCTGCGTTTAAATGACAATGCTGACAATTTTGATTGCAAAGTAGCCCGACATTGATCTGCAGCGTTTGGGTCTTTTCCCGTTTTAATTTTAGTCCATGGCTGGATAGGGTCAACTGGAACGGATCGTTTTTCAGGTCCATTCTGTTATCGCGCATATATTCTGTATTTTGTGTGCGAGTTTCGAGCATTGTTGCCTCATTAAATATTTTTATGTATCTCTAATCAAAACAAAGTCGAAAAGATCGCAAATTTTTACTACTGATCATCACTTGATTCAACGCTTGAACGCCATGAGGCGGTGGAAGATGCCTTTAACGGTCGGTGTAAGACGCGCTCGGTTATATGCATCGCCACATTGACGAATGGCATCAGCCGCGGTCGGATAAGGATGAATAACATTGGCCAGCTTGCCAAGCCCCATCCCACTCTGCATTGCCACCGTGATCTCGCTGATCATATCGCCGGCATGGCTTCCGACAATCGTGGCACCTAGAATTCGGTCCGTTCCCTTCTTCACGTGAATCTTCACATAACCCTCTGTTTCACCGTCAACTATGCTGCGGTCAACGTCAGAGAATTCCCGCGTGAATGTTGCAAATTCAATATTTTGTTCTTGCAGGTCATTTTCGTAAAGTCCAACATGGGCCACTTCGGGATCTGTGTAGGTCGCCCACGGAATGAGTAAGCTGGAGAACTTGTCACGACCAAAGAATAGCGCGTTGCGGATGACCAGGCGTGCCATAAAATCCGCGGTGTGCGTAAACTGGTACTTGCTCGCCACATCGCCCACTGCGTATACAGACCCCCATGCGCTCGTCATATGACACGCTGGCAGACTCGAGACCGAGGCCCCTGACCGCCGGCTTTCGCCCAGTTGCGATCAACAGTGCGTCAAATTCTATCGATCGTTCGCCACTGCCGTCTTCCAGGACAATCGTCACCGGAGGGTTTCCGTTCCGACTCTCCACTCGCTTGTAATTGGCATGAAACGCGAAGGTGACGCCGTCTTGGCGCAGCGACTTTTCGATGATCTTGGCCGCGTCCGGATCCTCCTTGGGCAGGATCTTGTCACTGCGCGAAAAGACCGTAACCTGCGAACCGAAGCGCTGGAACGCTTGTGCCAGCTCAAGCCCGATGGGGCCAGCCCCGATGACGCCGAGACGTGAAGGCAGCTCCGTCAAGTTGAATATCGTGGCATTTGTGAGATACGGCGCTTCCTGCAATCCCGGAATATTGGGAATGGCCGCCGTGCCGCCTGTCGCAATCACTGCTTTGGCAAATGTGAGTGTCTTGCCGTTAACTTCGATTTTATTCTTGGCGGTAAATGTGCCCTTGCCGATAAAAACATCCACGCCGAGTTGTTCGCTGAAGCGCCTGGCGGAGTCGATCGGCGCAATGCTCGCGCGAAGGCGACGCATGCGCTCCATCACAAAGCCGAAGTCGACCGAGACGTTGCCATCGATGTTGACGCCAAATGCAGATGCGTTGCGCACAACCGCGGCGGCCTTGGCGCATCGTAGCAGGGCTTTGGATGGTACACAGCCCACATTAAGGCAGTCACCGCCAAGCAAATGCGACTCGATGAGCGCCACCCGGGCACCAACTCCCGCAGCTCCCGCTGCAGACACTAAGCCACCGGCGCCGGCGCCGATCACCACGAGGTTGTAGGTTGACTTGGGTTTTGGGTCTACCCACCCTTTGGGATGCACTCTGTCGAGAAGCCTGGCGTTGTACTCATCGAGCGGTGAGATGCCGAAAGCCTCGAGATCAACCTGTGCAAATGTTGCCAAATCCGGGTCGCGTTCCGGGATTGCCGGCTGTAGCGTGATGGTTTGGGCTTCCGCTGGCGCGACCGGCGCAACAAAATCCGCCCAGCTGACGGCGCTGTCATCAGGTTTGCGTGCCACCGTGCCGTGGTCCTCATCAGACGTGAAGCGGTAGAATAAATACTTGTTCTCAAACAGGTGTGCGTCTTGTACATGATGAAACACGCCGGCATTCAGCATCATGCATCCTCTTCGTCGCCGGCAATATCCTCGTCCACCAGCTTTTTGACCGCCTCGTTTCCGACAAAGCATTTCAGATACGTCTTCGGCGGGAATCCATATTTGCGGTCTCGGATGTCGAGGGCACTTTTCATCCGTGTGGCCAGCTCTTCAAGATCGGTGGTGTCGAAGGACGCTTCAACGTCCTTGTACTCTTCTTTTGCCATGTTACTTATCCTTTTCTATAATGTTGCTGTGGCTGACAATTACTTCTGCAAAAAATACTGAAAAATGTGATAGCATAACTTCTTCTCCTACAATCCATTGGAAGCGCTACTCTTGAGATAGTTTATCCTTTTTGTCCCGGCGATGATGGCGTCAGATGCCATTCCTAAAAATAGTCCGTGTTCAACGATCCCGGCGCGCTCGTTTAGAAGGGTAGCCAGATTTTTTAGGTCGGAAATTGGCCCGAAATGAGCATCCAATATCAGATTGTTCTGATCTGTTCGATAGGGGCTTTCATCCACATTTGCGCGCAATGAAACCGATGCCCCAAGAGATTTAAGAAAACTTTCCTCTGTTTGAATGGCAAATGGGATGACTTCAACCGGCAAGGATCTGTGGGTTCCCAGCTGCGGTGAAAGTTTACTTTCATCTACGATAATAACAA